>NZ_JBFRPB010000020.1:0-131875 GCF_041471785.1 Vibrio sp. 10N.261.51.C6
GTTCAATATCAAGCAAAAAAGATATATTTTTAGCGCCTGACAAAATAAATAACAATTTAATCGGGATAAACATCACGACCATATTTATATATTTACTTAAAAATATACAAAAAGATAACTTATTAACTTCAACTAAAGCATCATTTCTAAAAAATGGATATAATGAACGTAACACCGAGAAAAATGCAACGTTTCTTGCTAAAGCAGTTTTTATTTTATTAAAAAATTTCATAGCTTAATCAGACATTTTTTATAGTTTAAATGATCTATATGTTGTGAGTAATAGATGAAGTGTGAGGAAAATCAAAAATTTGGACTTTTCAACGTTAATCATTGAACACCTCATCAACAAAATTAAGTAACAAAACCCTTTTCAAGTAGCTTCTTGCTTATAATACGAAGTTAACCACTAAAGCTAGCATAACACCTAATTTTTAATGATTTTTTCTATAACTCGCGTTGTAGAGAAGCCATCTTCAAAAGGGTTAAATCTCTCGTTGAAAGAATTATGATTTACTATTACGTTGGATTTTAACGCATCTGATAAAGAATGACTATCATAAAAAATTTGACCAGGGAGATCTTGATCAATATCAATATAGAAACCTCTTACTTCTTTCTCATAGACCTCTCGATCATACATGAAAAAAAAGATGGGGCGATTTAGCACTGAATAATCGAAAAACACACTAGAATAATCTGTTATCAGAGCATCAGCGATAAGATATAGGTCATTAACATCATTATAATTAGAAACATCTATAAAACGACTTGATGTTTCAATTGAGTCTGAAAAATAATGGCCTCTAAATAAAAAAACATAACTCTCATCAAATTCACCTAAGAATGTTTCATTTTCAAGAGGATTGTTAAAATAAAAGCTAGCCGTCTCTTTCGAATATTGATTATCACGCCAGGTTGGTGCATAAAGTATCACTTTCTTACTAGGCTCTATACCTAGCGTCAACTTTATATATTTCAGTTTGGCAAGGTTATTAACATCATTAATCAAAGCATCATTTCGTGGGTAACCCTGTTCAATAATTTTATCCGAGTCAATTCCAAAACTAGAACAGAAACGTTCAGAAGCATAAGAACTTGGAGAAATAAAATGGTCGTAACGTCTAGAATCTGCTAAGTAGCTAAAATACATACCTTTTAAACTTGATGTCGCATAAGCGCTAGCCTTTACATCCAAACCCAACCGCTTCAAAGGAGTCCCATGCCAGCACTGAATATATTTTTGGCCTTTCCTTTTTACAAATCTAAAAGGAAGGCGGCAGTTTGTTATCCAAAATGCTGATGTAGCATATTCACGATCGTATTCTTTTGTACCACGTATAACTACCTTCGTATTAGAATTATTGCTCAGTACTTTAAAAAACTCGTGCTTTTCAGAATCAAGGACCCAAACAAATAACGTATTATCGTTGGTTTTCAATAAACATTCGTAAATACTAAATGGAGAGTCACATACACTTTTACCTTGAAAACATTCAAAAATGTACTTATTGAATATAACCTTTTGATTAAAATGAGCAGTAAAAAACTTTAGCATTGATAGTTTTACTAATAAATATTTAACTATCAGATCTAAATAACCAAACTTAGACAACCACAATTTAATTTTTAAAATCACTAAGTCAATATCCAAAAAAATTCATTACTGATAATAAATACACTATAATGGTACCATAATTCATTGAGGAGAACATGATGAAACTTTCAATAATCGTACCATTATATAATACAGAAGAATTTATACAAGAGTGCTTGACTAGCATCTTACAACAAAGTTTTACTAACTATGAGTTAATTATCGTAGATGATGGCTCAACAGATAACTCTATCTCCATTGTCGAGAGTTACATGGAAAACGATAATCGAATAAAGCTTTTCAAACAAAAAAATTCTGGGGCAAGTGTTGCTCGTAATTATGGTATCAAGCAATCTTGTGGTGAGTATGTAACTTTTATTGATTCAGATGACTTTATCCATGAAGATGCATTACTTAACCTTGTAACTACAGCTGAACAGACAAACAGTGATATAGTTTTAGGTAAAAGACAATTTAATGTTGACAATAAACCAACCGACGATTCTAGACTAAGGAAGTTATTTAAAGAAAAAATCATAACTACAAATGTCGCCGAGTCTCCAGAAGTTAGAAAGGTAATTGCAATCCATGGAAAAATATTCAAACGTTCTTTTTTAATTGAAAACAAACTCACATTCCCTGAAGGTATGTCTAGTGAGGATTTTATTTTCACATATTTGAGTTACGCCCATTCTGATAATATCTCTGTCATTCCAAACCTAGTATACAGCTATAGAGTGAGAGCAAATGACAACAAATCTATCACACAAGATCGCTTATCTGAATATAATATCAAATGTCGGTTTAAGCAGATGACTATGACTGAAGATATTTGTAGAAAATTTGATAGCTTAAATATTTCATACGAACAAGAGTTAAAGTTAAATTATAATAGTAGGCTACCTAGACACATAGCAGCAATAAATCATGTTACACAAGAGTCTATATTGGCATTTGATCTAATAAAAAACAACATAAAAGATAACTATGAAAAAATTTACTCTTGTGTAAATGAAAACAATAAGATTAGATACCATTTAATCAAAAACAATAAAATTAAAGAGCTCACGATATTCAATAGAGCTGTATCAAGAAAAAAAGTATCTGTTATCAATATATTGAAGTTATGCATCGCTCTGAAGAGTTACACTATAGCTAAAAAGCTTCTTAAAAAGAAAGTGATTTTATAAAAAATAAAGCTGTAAACCAAAAAGGGTTTACAGCTTTATGTTAACTAACTTTATATCAGCTAATCATGGTGTTTAGAATTTTGTTAGAAGCGTTCCCTCTCTCAATAGTACAAAACTCGTTATAGAAATCTTCATTGTAAGTCAGCTTCCCACTCAGTCCTTTTTCAATTTCATCTTCTAACTCAGGATGTTCAATTACAATTGGGCCTGGGCTTAAATTCATAATATCAAAATAAAACCCGCGTAATACATCTTTATATTTATCTAAGTCGTAAGTGTACAAAATCACTGGTTTTTTAAGATTAGTATAATCAAACATCGTAGAGGAATAGTCTGTAATCATGATATCGGATACTATATATAGCTCCTGAATATCAGGATAGTTAGATACGTCATATGCAAAATCTTCTACACCAGTAAGATCTAAGTTGTCCGCTATTAAATAATGCATTCTTAGCAAGATAATAGCACTATCACCAAACTTCTCCTTCAACCTACAAAGATCAAGTTTAAGGTTAAACCCGTACTGCTTATCTGTTCTTTTCTGGTCATCACGCCAAGTTGGGCAATACAGAATGACTTTTTTATCACCTTCAATGTTAAGGGATTTTTTTACTTTTAATACATCGCTTTCAGAATGATTTATGAGAATATCATTTCTTGGATAGCCACATTCAACAATTATATCTTTATCTACACCAAATGATGATTGAAAAACTTTTGTTGAAAATTTGTTAGCCGATACTAAGTAGTCCCAACGCTGCGCATTTTTATAAAAATTATGTTTGTAGTTAGCGGTCGCAAAGTAAGCAACGTCCATATCTAAACCAAGTTTTTTCAATGGTGTGCCATGCCATGTTTGCAAATACACTTGCTCTTCTCGCTTCGTAAACATAGCTGGAATTCTCGCGTTGAATATCCAATATTTTGATGTGGCCATATAGTATAAATGTTTAAAACTTTTGTTTCTAACCTTTATGGCTTTTCCAGGAATATCAATTCTATTATCATCTACCACCCAAATACACTCAATGTTTGGGTGGTTTTTTATACATTCCAAATATAAGTATTTGGGGTTATCACTATAATATTTACCGGAAAAGCTAGAAAAGACAGCTCTATTATTTTCCACTGGAAACTTTTGAAAATAATAATATGTTTTCTTGGCAATTAAACTCATAATTTTACGGCGAAAAATATAAAGGATAAAGAAAGTAGCCACTGAATTGATTAACAATAAAAATAAAGACATTTAGTTACAATAGCCTAAGATTTGATAAAAATATGAACAATTATATCTATCCTGTACAACCTTGTATACTCATATGTCATAGCCTAACTACAATCAATACTCCTGATAAGAGCTCATGCATCACAAAGAGAGAAGTTCCCTCCACTACTGCACTATTTAATAAACAAAATCATATAAATAAAAGTAGTACAAAAAGGAGGGAAACGAACAAAAAACATACAATTCGGGGCGGTACTGTACTGTTCAACAAAGAACCGACAATTACAACTAGCTAACCTCGTTCAAGAACATTAAAATGCTCACCAACTCCCTCTTCACTTCTACTTGTAAACTAAGATTAGAAAGACATCAAGGTATCTAATGATTAAGCCAATACGACTTATCCTCAACACAAAGCGGAAAAACAAACGCTTAATCAGTATTAGTTACGATGTTTTTGCAATAACCTTCTCGCTTTACTTAGCGATAGCTCTAAGATTGGGTACCTACACATTCGAGTTGGGCCTAGATGAATGGGTAACCTTACTACTCACTCTCACGATTACCATTTTTAGTTTTGCCAAACTTGGAATGTACCGAGCAGTTCTACGGTATATGATGTTTCCCGCTGTTGGTAATATATTCTTTGCCGTGTTTATTTCATCGCTAACCTTAGTAATGAGCGGTTTCTTCCTTCATACCTTTGTGCCTAGAAGTGTCCCTTTTATCTATGCTGGTCTAGCTATACTGACATTAGGTGGCCCAAGGATTATGATTCGTTCCGCCTATGATCAAATGATCAAGCGGAAAAAACCAAATGTTTTTATTTATGGAGCAGGAGCTACAGGTCGTGAACTTGTGTACGCTTTAATTCATGGCGATGAATACAACCCTGTAATCCTGTTAGATGATGATCCAAAGAAAAGAGGCAATATTTTATTTGGGTTAAAGGTCCATCACCCGAGTGAATTTGAACATCTTCAATCTCTTTATCAACCAGTCAAGCTGTTATTGGCTATCAACAATATCAATAAAGGTAAAAGGTTAAGGTTGGTTGAAAAACTATCTAACTGGCCTATCGCGATCCAGTCAGTTCCATCGGTAGAGGACATCGCTGCAGGTAAAGCAACCGCGACCGAAGTGAAAGACCTCGATGTTGCGGACTTGTTAGGACGCACACCGATAACCCCTGACAATAATTTATTAACTAAGAATATTATAGGCAAGAGTGTCATGGTCACTGGTGCTGGAGGCTCAATAGGCTCTGAACTGTGTCGCCAAATAATAACTCAGAAACCGAAAACGCTGATCTTATTCGAGTTAAATGAATATAACCTTTATAAGATCGAACAAGAGATAAATGCGACTAAGCATAATCTTAAAATCGAAACTCAAATTATTGCTGCGCTAGGCTCAGTTCAAAGACAAAATCGCCTTGAAAAGCTGATGACAAGCTATGACGTTGACACTTTATATCATGCCGCGGCCTACAAACACGTGCCTCTTGTCGAAGATAATGTCGTAGAGGGCATTCGAAATAATGTTTTTGGGACATTATCCTGTGCGCAAGCTGCTATAGAATGTGGCGTTAGAAATTTCACTCTCATTTCTACTGACAAAGCCGTAAGGCCAACAAATGTAATGGGAGCAAGTAAAAGAATGGCGGAGCTCGTTCTTCAAGCTCTAGCAGACAAAGACACACAGACTACTTTTACTATGGTGAGGTTCGGCAATGTTTTAGGATCATCTGGGTCTGTTGTTCCATTATTCAAAAAACAAATTAAGGCCGGTGGTCCAGTAACGGTGACTCACCCTGATATTATTCGCTACTTCATGTTGATTCCTGAAGCGGCGCAGCTCGTCATTCAAGCTGGCGCAATGGGTAATAATGGCCAAGTGTTCGTGTTGGACATGGGAGAGCCAATTAAGATCCTAGACCTAGCAAAACGCATGGTGCACCTTATGGGAATGAAAGAAAACATTGGTTCAAGCTCGGATGAAGGCGATATTGAAATCAGGTTTACAGGCCTAAGACCTGGCGAGAAGCTGTATGAAGAGCTTTTGATCGGAGATAATGTCGAAGGAACCAGCCACGAAAAAATCATGACAGCTCAAGAGAGCAAACTGAGCTGGCCTGAAATGCAAGTTCTGTTAAGCGAACTAGATGAATGTTGCCATGATTTTAATGTGGAATGTATAAAAAGAATACTATTAGATGCTCCAACAGGGTACAAATTAACAAAACAATAAGAGCTTTTTCTTAAATTCATAAATATAGAAACGATCAATAATCAACCAGTTCACATGTGATGTTTCTACCTTGTTTTAATTTAAAAACAAAGCCCTAGATGTAATTCTAGCCAAATTAATATTAAATTGCTTTTGTTATTTCTATAATTTCAGTTGTCGATATCGAAGGGGTTCGAGGGAAGTAAACAACTTCACAAATATCAGAAAACTCATCAAAACGACCTTTCCAGTCATCTCCCATAGCTAGTATATCTGCTCGGTAAAATTCAATATATTCGCGCTTTTTCTCTAATGAATGCTCAAAAAACACCTCATCGACAAACGAAAGTGATTGGACAATTTTCATTCTATCTTCTTGAGTGTAAATTGGGTTTCTCTGTTTTTTACTAAAATTAAGTTGATCAGTTGATATACCAACTATCAATGTGTCACCTAAAGATGCACAACGTTCTAATATATTGACATGCCCTACATGAAAAATATCATATGTACCAAATGTGATTACACGTTTACTCATTTTTTATTCCTATCTTTTAAAAAACCGTCGGGAAGGTTTTCCTTCTTATTATAGATGCTTAAAGTATATCAGGATTACAACCCAAACAGGAGAAGGCCTGTTAATCATTGTAGAGACCCACTTTGCAAGTGCTACTTTGGGCCCCTATCCTTCCTAAAATACAACTCCGAGCATTTTATAGTAACTGTTTTCCATGCTCAAACATTAGCGAATGCAAGCTTCAGCTAAGTAATACCGCAAGAACCCGATATTAATTACAATAAACACTTTCCTTAAAGGACAGCATGACTAAGCTTGCTGCTTAGGATGACAACATGACTACGCACTTCAAATCTGAAATTAAAAATGAAACTGTCTCATTGTCTATGTGCTCAACAAGCCTATTGCAATATGGATGTTGGCTACTGACAACTATGTACACCAAACCCCAAAACTCGCTATACTCCTGACCTAGAGTTTTTCGCCCAATAACGAATAAGAGTTCAAGATATGCAAGAGTTAGTTCCATTTGTTCAAGAGAATATGATTTTAGCCATCGTATGGATCGGCTTGGTTGTTGCCATCATTGCGAACGTTATCAAGACATCAAACGCAGCTTATAAAGAGATCACGGCAGCGCAAACCACACACATGATTAACCGTGAAAACGGTGTTGTGGTTGATATTCGTACTAAGGATGAGTTCAAGAAAGGCCATATTACTGACGCAGTTCACATTTTACCGTCAGATATCAAAGCAAATAACTTTGGTAGCCTTGAAAGTCACAAAGCAGACCCAATCATCGTAGTATGCAAGACGGGTCAAACCGCTCAAGAAAGCGCGAACTTGCTGGTTAAAGCAGGTTTCGAAAACGTAAGCGTGCTGAAAAGCGGCTTAGTGGCTTGGAGCGAAGCTAACCTACCTTTGGTTAAAGGTAAGAAGTAGTTCAAAGCAAGAAGTAAGCTGACCGATAAACTAACTTTCAGGCTTTGTTCGATAAATAGAATGAACAGAGTCTAATTTAAAATTTTTAAGGACAAGAAAATGGCTGAAGCAGCACAACAAGACGCACAACAGAACTTCGCAATCCAACGTATTTTCCTAAAAGACGTCTCTTTCGAAGCGCCAAACTCTCCAGATATGTTTCAAAAAGAGTGGAACCCAGATGTAAAACTGGACCTAGACACTCAAAGCCGTGAGCTTGGCGAAGGCGTTTACGAAGTTATCCTACGTCTAACTGTTACTGTTAAGAATGCAGAAGACACAGCGTTCCTTTGTGAAGTTCAACAAGGCGGTATTTTCTCTGCAAGCGAAATGGAAGCTGGCCAACTGGCACATTGCCTAGGTGCATTCTGCCCGAACATCCTGTTCCCATACGCGCGTGAAACGATTTCTAGCCTAGTGGTTAAAGGTACGTTCCCACAACTGAACCTAGCTCCAGTAAACTTTGATGCTTTGTTCATGAACTACCTACAAAACCAAGCTCAACAAGCTGAAGGCGAACAGGCTTAAGTCTCACAGTAGAACTTAACTCTAACGTTTCAAGCGCTAGTTCGCTTTTAAATGCACATCGTAACTTCTGCGATGTGCATTTTTTCTTTACACTGTACTAAGATTGAAAGCTCTTCTTATTTTAGTGGATAGCTTTTTCAAAACTCTTCGATTTCCCTCATTATTTTTAGGTGGAAGCATGACAGAAACAACTCGCCCGACTAATACGGCAGACGCTTACGGTAAAGACAGCGCTTACGGCAAAGAGATCGCCATGACTGTCATTGGTGCAGGTTCTTACGGAACCTCTTTAGCTATCTCTCTAGCGCGTAACGGTGCAAACGTTGTTCTTTGGGGGCATGACCCTGCTCATATGGCTCGCCTTAAATCTGAGCGCGCTAATAATGAGTTCCTGCCAAATATCGACTTTCCAGAAAGCCTAATCATCGAATCCGATCTTGAGAAAGCAGTAACAGCAAGTCGTGACCTTCTCGTTGTTGTACCTAGCCACGTGTTTGGCGTTGTGCTTAACAGCGTTAAACCTTACTTAGCTTCAGATTCTCGCATCTGTTGGGCGACCAAAGGCTTAGAGCCAGAGACCGGCCGCCTGCTTAAAGATGTCGCGCATGATGTGCTGGGTGATGGTTACTCGTTAGCGGTTCTATCAGGACCGACCTTCGCCAAAGAGTTAGCGATGGGCATGCCAACGGCTATCTCTGTCGCTTCACCTGATGAAGTTTTCCTAGAAGAGCTCCAAGAAAAAATCCACTGCGGCAAAACATTCCGCGTGTATGCAAACTCAGATTTCATTGGTATGCAACTTGGCGGCGCAGTGAAAAATGTTATCGCAATTGGCGCAGGCATGTCGGATGGTATTGGCTTTGGTGCTAACGCTCGTACAGCACTGATCACGCGTGGTTTAGCTGAGATGAGTCGGTTGGGCGCAGCACTTGGCGCACAACCAGAAACCTTTATGGGCATGGCTGGATTAGGCGATTTAGTACTGACATGTACCGATAACCAATCCCGTAACCGTCGCTTTGGTTTAGCGCTTGGCTCAGGTAAGGACGTCGATACGGCGCAAGAAGAAATCGGCCAAGTGGTCGAAGGGTATCGCAACACCAAAGAAGTTTGGTTACTATCAGAACGCATGGGCGTTGAGATGCCAATTGTTGAACAAATTTATCAAGTGTTGTATCAAGGGAAAGATGCCCACTTAGCTGCGCAAGATCTGCTTGCTCGAGACAAGAAGTCAGAGCGATAACATCGCTTATTAAGTCGTGGAATGAAATAGATAAAATGGATGGAAAAATGAAACACTGTGAACAGCAAAAGGTTTGGCAATGCATTGTGAAGGAAGCTCGACAGCAGTCAGAGCAAGAACCTATGCTTGCGAGTTTTTACCATGCCACCATTATCAACCACGAAAGCTTAGGCGCTGCATTAAGTTATATCCTAGCCAATAAGCTAAAGACGGCTTCAATGCCCGCAATGGCGGTGCGTGAGGTGGTTGAACAAGCATTCAAGCAAGATCAATCGATTATTGATGCGGCTGCTTGTGATATCTGTGCGACGGTAAATCGAGATCCTGCGGTCGAGATGTACTCGATGCCTCTGCTTTATCTGAAAGGCTACCACGCTTTGCAAGGTTACCGAGTGGCTAACTGGCTATGGAAGCAAGGGCGTATTGCACTTGCTACTTACCTACAGAACCAAATTTCGGTTGCTTGCCAAGTGGATATTCACCCAGCGGCTCGTATCGGTAAAGCGATCATGCTCGACCACGCGACAGGTATTGTGATTGGTGAAACCGCTGTCGTTGAAAATGATGTATCGATTCTTCAAGACGTTACTTTAGGTGGTACGGGTAAAGAAGGTGGCGATCGTCACCCTAAAATCCGCGAAGGCGTAATGATTGGTGCTGGCGCTAAAATCCTTGGCAATATTGAAGTGGGTGAAGGCGCGAAGATTGGTTCTTGCTCTGTGGTTCTACAAGCCGTACCACCTCATACAACAGTCGCTGGGGTTCCTGCAAAAATTGTAGGCAAACCAAAAACCGATAAACCATCTTTAGATATGGACCAAGGATTCAATGGTCGCTCTCAGAACTTCATCCATGGTGATGGGATTTAAGAGCAGGTTCGGGATTCAACGAATAACCGATAGCCGAGATGCGAAAAGATTTAAAAGCAGCTGTTGATCATGAATAAGAGCAAAATGACGATAATGATGAAACAAATTCGAGCCATTAACCGGACTCTTTTGATATCTGCCAGCCTTTGTGTTGCTCTTTTATCTACATCGTCATTTGCCGCCTCTCAGGGGGAACTGAAAGGCGTAACGAGTGAAATATCTCGCCAACAAAAAAACCTATCCTCACAGCAGAAAAAGCTCGATAGCCTGCAAGCAAGCCTCAAGAAACAAGAGCTATCCATCGCTTCGCTTGAAAAAGCGATACTCGATAGTAAAAAGCAGCTCAATACGGCCAATGCAAATCTTGCTAACTTAGACGCTAAGATTAAAGCGCTTACTGCTCAGAAAAAAGTCCATACCGATAAGTTAGAGCAACTGATTCAGACTTACTACATGACAAGTCGAGCTAAAGCGTCTTCTCACATCCTCAACACCGGTGTAGAAGAAGATCGCATCAGTCACTATTACCAGCACCTTGCCAAAGCTCGCTCCGCAACAATCAACACGATTGAACAGACGCAACTTGAACTAGAAGAAAGCCACAAACAGCGTCAACTCGAGCAAGAACAGATAGCAATACTGCTAAAACAACAAACCACCAAGCGCGATACGTTAGCCAAAACCCAAACACAACGTAAGAAAACCGTCGGTAGTATTAAGAAGAATATTTCTGGCGACAAAAATTACTTAGCAGAGCTTCAGCGCAATGAAACTCGCCTAAAAGCTGAAATAGCGAAAGCAGAAAAAGCGGCTCGAGAAAGACGTAATGCCGTCCCTATGGATGGGTTAGCCAAACGCAAAGGTAAACTGCCTTGGCCAATCAAAGACAAAGTTCTACATAACTACGGTTCACGCCAAACGGGTCAAATAAACTGGAAAGGCATGGTAATCAACGCCAAGTACGGCCAGCAGGTAAAGTCTGTTTATTCAGGCACAGTAGTATTTGCAGAGTACTTGCGTGGTTATGGCTTAGTGGTGCTACTTGACCACGGTAAAGGCGATATGACGCTCTATGGCTTTAACCAAGCGCTTTTAAAGAAAGAAGGTGACAAAGTTAAAGCGGGTGAAGCGATTGCACTTGCTGGTGACACTGGCGGCCAAACGCGCCCATCACTGTATTTTGAAATTCGAAGAAACAGCCAAGCTCAGAATCCAAAGAGTTGGTTAGTTCGATAAAGAGCAGATACGGGATGCGAGTATCTTTCTTCGAATCCCGTATACCGCTTACTCGTCTCTTTCTATTTAGAGTTCAACGCCCTTACACCATCTTCTAATAATGTCAGCTGTTCAAAACCTTGCGCGGTCGCAATTGGTTTAACGGTCGCTATCATCTGCAGCATTCCTTGATGAACGACTTGCTCGGTAATTTGGGCTTTTGGAGACATCGCAGACTGATACGCCAACCAACCCGATGCGATCAAGTGAAGAGAAGTGACCATCGATTTCATTTCCGTATCCGTTGCTTTGAGCAGGTTCAACTCAACGAAGGCTCGCATGATATCGACAAGATTCGTTTGCAGCTTTTCTTGTACGGCCATGTAATCAAGGTGGAGTTTTTCATCACGTGACAATATTTCAGGCAGATTCGCATAGAAGAATCGGTACTTCCACATCAGTGTGAAGATAGAATCTAAGTAAGTCTTTAGTAACGTCAGGCTTTCTTGTTGGCCTTGAATCGGTGTGAACCTTTCAAGTAACTCTGTCGAATAGAGAGTAAAGATGTCACGGACAATTTCTTGCTTGTTGCGGAAATGGTAGTAGAGGTTACCAGGGCTAATCTCGATATGCTCAGCAATATGATTGGTCGTAATACTACGCTCACCGTGCTCATTAAAAAGCTCTAGAGCAGCGTAAACAATCTTGTCACGTGTTTTCATTAGTTATTAGTATCCCTATCCGTTTAGGGGTTCAGTATATCGCCACTAAACGGATAGATCGAGCTGTTAACATCTGGTCTAATTAGCATTAGCTAAAATAGAGCCGAATCAATCACTGCCAAACAGATCTCGTGTGTACACCTTATCTGCAACGTCTGCGATCTCTTCTACCATTCGATTAGAAACAATCACATCGGACACCGCTTTGAACTCAGCAAGATCAGAATAGACTTTCGAGTTAAAGAAGTGCTCTTCTTTCAATACCGGTTCAAACACGACGACTTCGATGCCTTTGGCTTTTAAACGCTTCATGATCCCTTGGATGGAAGAAGCACGGAAATTGTCAGAGCCCGCCTTCATGATCAAACGATAAATACCGACAATTTTAGGCGAGCGCTTAATAATTGAATCCGCAATGAAGTCTTTTCGGGTACGGTTTGCATCAACAATCGCACCCACAATGTTGTTTGGTACATCTTGATAGTTTGCTAATAGTTGCTTGGTGTCTTTTGGTAAGCAGTAACCACCGTAACCAAATGAAGGGTTGTTGTAATGATTGCCGATACGAGGGTCTAAGCCAACACCTTCTATGATCTGACGAGAATCCAAGCCATGCGCTTCCGCGTAAGAATCAAGCTCATTGAAATAAGAAACTCGCATCGCTAGATAAGTATTTGAGAATAACTTTACTGCTTCTGCTTCCGTTGAGTGAGTAAACAGTACGTCGATGTTTTCTTTTTCCGCACCTTCCACAAGAAGATTCGCAAACACTTTAGCGCGTTCAGAACATTCACCAACGATAATACGTGATGGGTGTAGATTATCGTACAGGGCCTTGCCTTCACGCAAAAACTCCGGTGAGAACATGACGTTTTCGCAGTTCAGCTCTTGCTTAATACGCTCGGTATAGCCAACCGGCACCGTTGATTTAATAACCATCACCGCATCAGGATTGATCTCCATGACGTCTTTGATGACAGATTCTACAGAGCTGGTATCAAAATAATTGTTTTTAGGGTCATAATCGGTAGGTGTAGCAATGATGACAAATTCAGCATTTTTGTAAGCGGCTTTATCCGTTGTTGCCATGAAGTTCAGCGTCTTATTTGATAGAAAGTGCTCAATCTCATTGTCTACAATCGGTGACTGCTTATTGTTTAGCATTGCCACTTTTTCATCGATGATATCTACCGCAATGACTTCATGATGTTGTGCCAAAAGCATAGCGTTTGATAGACCCACATACCCTGTACCGGCTACTGCAATCTTCATGATAATACCTATAGTTTTGAGTAATTAACTCAACATAATTTATAACTTAGCTTGCCGTATCATACTCTGGTTGGGGAATTATTCCACTAGCCCGCTTTATCCATTCCTTGCTATACTCGTGACAGTTTTGTATTCAAAAGAGTTAGAAAATTATGATTATCGTAACGGGTGGTGCTGGCATGATTGGCAGCAATATTGTTAAGGCGCTTAATGAAGCGGGCCACAACGATATTCTAGTCGTCGACAACTTAAAAGATGGTAAGAAATTTAAGAACCTTGTAGACCTAGACATCACGGATTACATGGATCGTGATGACTTCCTAACTCAAGTCATGGCCGGTGATGATTTTGGTCATATTGAAGCTGTTTTCCATGAAGGAGCATGCTCTGCTACCACTGAGTGGGATGGCAAATACATGATGCTCAACAACTATGAATACTCAAAAGAGCTACTTCATTACTGTGTTGAGCGTGAAATTCCTTTCTTGTATGCCTCTTCAGCTGCAACTTACGGTGAGACCGACACTTTCATCGAAGAGCGAGAGTACGAAGGTGCATTGAATGTCTACGGCTATTCAAAACAACAATTTGATAACTACGTTCGTCGCTTAACCGCGGATGCAGCAGCACACAACGAAAAGCTTTCGCAAATCGTAGGGTTTCGTTACTTCAATGTTTATGGTCCACGCGAGCAACACAAAGGCAGCATGGCCTCTGTCGCTTTCCACCTAAACAACCAAATGAATTCCGGTGAAAACCCGAAATTGTTCGCAGGTAGCGAAACCTTTAAGCGTGATTTTGTGTATGTAGGTGATGTTGCGGCTGTAAACTTGTGGTTCTTAGAAAATGGGGTATCTGGCCTCTTTAATCTAGGTACTGGCAATGCTGAGTCGTTTGAAGAAGTCGCCAAGGCAGTTATCAAGCACCATGGTAAAGGCGAAATCGAAACGATTCCTTTCCCTGAGCATTTAAAAGGTGCTTACCAAGAATTCACTCAAGCAGACCTAACGAAGCTTCGCGGTACAGGTTGCGATATCGAGTTTAAAGCAGTAGCCGATGGCGTTGCTGAGTACATGAAGATCGTAAACGCTTAACGGTATATTTCAGATTAGGACCAATAATACACCCTACTTTTAGCGTGTATTATTGGGAATGTCTAACGAATATAATCATTCCCAGAGTGACCGATATTAAGTTAACTCTCTGATTTAAATAATGTAGTGAATGAATGACCACACAACGCAATGATTTTGATCCAAAAGCTTACAATCCTGAGTTTGAATGGGGTTTTCTAGCACCTAAATACTGGGGAACTTGGATTGCTGTTTTGTTATCGTCTTTAGTCTGCTTCTTACCTAATAGCATTCGTTTAGCATTAGCTAAGTTTATGGCTAAGCAAGCTGTAAAAATTAAGAATAAGGCTAACCGCCGGGCTCGAGTGAATCTTGAGATGTGTTTCCCTGAGCAATCTATCGAAGAGCGCGAAGAAACTCTCTATCAGTCATACGTTACTTCCATCTCATTTTTGATGGGATTTGCTTCACTGACACTCAAGAGTAAAACTTGGCTAGAGAATAATACTTCGATAAACGGCCTGAGCAATCTAACCGATATTACAGACAGTGGCGAGAATGTGATCTTGCTGGTGCCACACACATGGGCTATCGATATCCCAGCGGTATTATTAGCTTCACGCAATTTACCTGTATCTGCGATGGCGAAAGCACAAAAAAACAAACTCAGTGACTGGCTAATGCACCGACAACGCGTGCAATACGGCGGTCGTGTTTATGATCGCAGTGGTGGTATCAAACCTTTCATCAAGTCGGTACGTGATGGGTACCTGGGTTACTACCTCCCTGATGAAGATCTTGGCCGTGAGCACAGTGTCTTCGTTGACTTTTTCGCGACTCAAAAAGCAACTATTTCAGGCCTTGGTCGCCTATCAAAACTAAGTAAAGCTAAAATTGTGCCCTTGTTTGCTCAATACGATAGCAGTACAGGCCAATACGCCTTGGACTTCTACCCTGCTCTACCCTTCCCAACAGGAAGCGAAGAAGAGGACGCACGTATGATGAACCAATGTATTGAAGACTACGTAAGCAAAAAGCCTGAGCAATATATGTGGATCTTAAGACTGCTTAAGACTCGTCCTGATAGCAATATAAATCCTTATAGTGGTTAGCATTACATTAAACAGTATGAATATTATTAACAGAAAGCAGATTTATACAGCACTCTTACTATTACCTTACTTTTTTGCTGTTACAGGCATGTTAGTTTTAGATAGTGGTGATAAGAAAATGATCCCACTATTTTTGATTAGTATCATCGTCAGTATATTAGTATTTAAAAAAGAAACTATATTAAATAACATACAGAGCCCGTTTGTGTGGTTAATTGGCATTTCATGTATATATATCGTATTTAGTTATTATTATCATGGAGCAAGCTCTAGAGAACTGAGGTCACTGATTGGCGTTACTCTTTTTCTTATAGCTTTCCCATATCAAATGCTTACTCAAAAAGTAATTCAATGGGTAGTTTTGATCGGTAGTTTTGTTGTATGTATCAATAGCATCTATTTTAATTTTTACATGGGAGTATCTCGCGATGCTGGCTATATAAATCCCATACCATACGCAACAGCATGTGCTCTTCTATCCGTAGTGGCATTTTCTTTGTTAATCGAAGCCTCAAAAACAAAAGAAAAAGCGATGCTTTCAATAGCATTCTTACTATCTTTACCTCCTATAATTTCCAGCGAAACTAGAGGAGTTTGGTTAGCCTTAACAATAAGTCTTTTTATTATTTGTCTCATCAGATGTGTACAAAAGGCTCCAACAAAAAAACAATTAATCTCTATACTTTTCATCACTACATTGTCATTTTCTTTTGGTTCTTACTTATTTAAAGAAATAATCACAGAAAGATATGAACGAACTGTCTATGAGATACAAAAAATTCAATCGGGCAATTATAAAACTTCTATTGGTCAAAGATTGCAACTATGGCAACTAGCTCCTCAATTAATTGAAAAAAGACCAATACTCGGTTATGGGAGTGAGACGCCACTGTTATTAAAAGAAAGGCGGGAAAAAAAAGAAATATCTAAGACTACTTATCGACTTGCTTCACATCATTACCATAATCAATTCATTAATAAGATGGTTAAATCTGGTATTATCGGTCTAATACTCACACTGGGGTTTCTAATCTACCCATTAATGACATTGAAGCATCTAAACTCAACTGATAAGTATCTAAAAATTGGTTTGGTTAGCTTATTTTTCGTGGCTGGATTAACCGATGTTCCTTTTAATCACCCTCAACCACTAATGCTATATCTATTATTTCTAGTCCCTATCTGCTCAAGATGTAAGAGAGTTTCCAATGACTAAAATCTTTGTGATCAACTTAGAATCTTCCACAGAAAGAAAAGAAAATATTAGCCGTCAACTAGGCGAACTATCTCTTCCTTTTGAGCTGTTTTCTGCCGTGGACGGCAGAACATCACCTCCTCATCCATTACTGAAACGTTATAATGATGAATTAAGCCAAACATATAGAGCAAAAACGCTTAACGCTGGTCAATTAGGCTGTTACGCAAGTCACTTTTTACTCTGGGAAAAATGTATAGAGCTAAATCAACCAATAATTATTATTGAAGACGATGCTTTGTTATTTAAAAAGACATTTTTAAATTTTTTAAAAGATATTCCTGAACTACCTGAATCTATCGAATGTATTCGGTTATTTAATAATAAACGTCGAGAGTTCAGTTCTTATTCTATACTAAAATGTTCTTCGACCAACATCCACAAATTCACAAAAGGGCATATGAGTACAACTGCTTATTATCTTACACCTCAAGGAGCGAATAAACTGTTACTACACTCTAAAGAGTGGTACATGGCTGTCGACATATATATGGATCGATTTTGGGCGAATGAAGTTGAATGCTATGGAACTAAAGAACCTTGTGTCACTAATGACCCTAAGTTTGACTCTGAAATAGGCTACGCAAAAAAAACAGCTAATAGAAGCCTATTAAAAAAATGTAAACGTGAGTGGTTTAATCTTAATGAAACCATTCAACGCCATCTACATAATATAAAATTCAAACTGAGTAGAAATAAATTATGAACTCAACACATAAAGATATTTATATCTGCTCTACGGTAAGGCACTTACTACTTAGTTTGTATAAAGCACAAGATGAGATGAATCCGTCGACCATAATTTATTTCTATGATTACCAAAACATAAACCCTAAAGACATAGACACAACACAACTCCCTCCCAAAATAGAATTGGTGCTGATGAATAGGGAATCGTTAGTTAGTGATATAAAAAAAATAGGATACATTGGGAAGTATATTTTATTTTGTTCTCTTCGAGGTTGGCCAATACCTGATAAATTTAAAAAAATCTTGGTAGCATCAATATATGAAAGCAATAACAACGTAGACCTAAAGGGTGGGATAAGTAAATTATTTTTATTCAATGATAACAATAAGATGTCTAGGTTATTTCGCCTTCTAGTTAAGTCTTACTCAATGATAGAAGATGGAATGGGTAATTACGTTAAGCACCAGATTGATGACAAGCCCAAGCAATTACTTCGTTTGCTATCAAATCAACCGCCTAAGCATTACGTATTTGGTGAAAGAAAGCAATGTGACCACATTTATGTAATACACCCAGAAAAGTTACCAAAATCAGTACAACACAAAGGAAGAAGACTTGTTTTATCAAAAGATAAAGCAAAAATATCAAAGATCCAACAATGCTTTAAGTTTGATAATACTAGTAATTTCGACAATAATACATTAATCATCGCCACACAACCCATATTTAACAAATTAAAAGGTAAGCTTAAAGACAATAATTTCTTTTATGACATCTATAGTGAATTAATATTAGAGAGTAAACGTAAAGGTTTCACCCCAATTTTGAAGTTGCACCCAAAGGAAAGTAATTCAGATTATTTATCTTTCAAAGAAAAAGGAGTGGGATTTTTATCTAATAAGCTACCTTTGGAGATTTATCTACTGTCTAGCAAAGATAAGGTTAACATAATATCAATTAACTCTTCAGCCGGAATGGGGATCGAGGAATATTGTGAAATATATAAATTAATCCCAGATAGCAAAGTTCATGACTTAGAAAATATATTAATTGAATTAGAAAAAAAACAAGATAGCCTCCAAGATTTAATATCTCTACAGCTATCTAATGTCAAATAACTGACTATATAAATAAATTCAAGGATAAAGGAGTTCCTGAATTTATCTTAGTTAGAGCTTTTTTCCCTAGAACCTCTTCATAGTATTTTGGTGGCAAGCCAAAACCAGGCCTAATACTCCGAATGTTTTCGGGGGTCAGCAATTCACCTTCCGCTATGTCTTTTACCACATATAAAGAGCGACGAAACTTAACATTTCCCTTTTCCGCATCTGTTCGCTCGTAATTGACTTTCCCCATAGCTTGCCAAGCTGTTTTCGCATCTTTACATAATGCCGCTAACTCATGAGGCTCAAGAGAAAAACTATCATCGGCACCGCCCCCGTTACGATCCATTGTGACATGTTTTTCAATCAAACATGCACCTAGAGTAACCGAAGCAACTGCGGTAGCATTGTCGATAGTGTGATCAGAAAGGCCTGACAATACTTCGAATCGTTGTGCTATATCGGCAATAGTTTTTAAATTGTATTGTTCAGCTGGTGCTGGATACCCACTTACACAGTGCAGTACAACTAATTCAGTACACCCATTGTCTCTTGCTGTTTTTACTGCGTCTGCAATTTCTTCCTCATTAGCCATCCCCGTCGAAATGATCATCGGCTTACCCGTTTGAGCAACACGCTTAATCAAGGGTAAATCAACCACTTCGAAAGACGCAATTTTGTAAGCAGGGGCATCAAGTTCTTCTAATAGGTCTACAGCTGTAAAGTCAAAAGGTGAGCTAAAGATTGTAATACCTAACTCTTTTGCTTTTTCAAACAAAGGCTTGTGCCATTCCCAAGGCATATGCGCTTCTTTATACAACTCATACAGAGTTTGGCCATCCCATAAGCCGCCATGAATTTGAAACTCTTCCGAGTCACTATCCATAGTGATTGTTTCATGGGTATAGGTTTGAAGTTTAATCGCATCAGCACCTGCTTTTTTTGCTTCTTCCATAATCTGAAAGGCACGGTTTATATCACCATTATGGTTAGCAGAAAGTTCAGCAATAATATATGGAGGACAATTAGGACCAATTTCTCGATTATCGATGTATATGTTTTTATTCATTCTCTTCGTATACTCTCAATTTATCTTTCATAAGGTTTCTAATACCTTTCCACTCATGTGAAAAGATACCCAAATGTACTACATCGTGATATTCAGTCCCATTGAAGAAAGCATCTCGATGAGTACCTTCAACTTTAAAGCCAAATTTGGAATGTAACTTCACCACCGGTTGATTAAAACCTAAAACCTCACAGCGTAATTTGTGCAAATCTAATTCAGTAAATGCATGCTCTAGCGCTCGATATTCCATCAAAGATCCTGTACCCCTTACCGCATTAGGCGAGGCATAGAATGCCCACGAAGCAATTCCAGGAATTCTATTTATATCAGTAAATCCAACAACACCTGCTGGCTCTCCATTTAACTCTGCTAGAAAATATTCTTTTGAACTATCCTTACACATGCTAGAAAACCATGACTTGTGCTCGTCCATAGTGATTTCATGAGAGGTGTACATATTTTTTCTAACATCTGGAGAGTTTCTCCAAGCGAGAATTTCTTCTAAATCACTTTCTTCAAGTTGCCTAAATTTAATCACTCTTTGTTTCACGACAAAAGCTCTCCATTGTTTGAACGACCTTATTCGCACCGAAGCCATCAACTTCAAAATCACTAAAAGGTTTGATGTCATCCCACCTTTCACATAAACGCGCTAGCTCAAGTGCATAAGTATCGGTACTCGTCGTTATACCTTCACCTAAGTATTCAACAAACCCTAAATCTGACAAGTAATTTGAAAGTATTACTTGATTCTCCGCTACAGAAACTATCGAGGCTGGAACCCTGAGACAAAAACGCTCCCAGTTACTGACTCCTGAGGCGCCAATTGCATATTTGCTATTACTTAAAGATAAATCAAAACTCTCTAAATTTTTGTATATAGAAACATTGCTCTTTTGATTAAGCTTTATCAAAGCATCAAAACGAGGGTTGATTCTC
Source organism: Vibrio sp. 10N.261.51.C6 (assembly GCF_041471785.1). Classification (NCBI taxonomy): domain Bacteria; kingdom Pseudomonadati; phylum Pseudomonadota; class Gammaproteobacteria; order Vibrionales; family Vibrionaceae; genus Vibrio; species Vibrio sp. 10N.261.51.C6. Next base: position 20,840 of record NZ_JBFRPB010000020.1, read on the forward strand.
CCCGTGATCAAAATAGTATTAAACGGGAGCCTCTTAAACTCATTTGCTGCAAGAATAAATTTCTCGCACTCATTTGTAGGATCTGTTCCACCAAAAAAGACTAAGAGTTGATTGGATATTGAATCTCGAGGCGAATCCCGCAATGTTGAAAAGCTCTCTCTTAAAAGAGCATATTCAGGGCCAAGGAGCTTGGTAGCAGAACAATCCGAATATCTTTTTGAAATGTTCGGCCATAGGTTTTGGTCGAGAATAATATCACTACAGTGTTCACGGTTAAGGTCATCAATCGATAAAATAGCGCATGACAGCTTACCTATAATGATACTTTCCCATTCATGGTCCAGCGCATAGTGATCCACAATCACCCACTCGGAAGAATCAACTTTAGATAGAAAGTCATTTGCATCTTCTTCAACGCTACGTTGAAGCCAAGCTTTATAATCAGCACTATGGGAGGGAGTCATTTGTAGACAAGAGGGAGTCAGCTCTAATACGTCAAAGCCTCTATCACGGATATATGTAATCATGTCCCCTGGCTGAGGCAGACAAGCAAAGCATACAGAAAAACCTTTGTTTTTTAATATATCAGCAAGCACCAAACAGCGCATGACGTGGCCACTACCGATAAATAGTGACGCATCCACTCGGAAGGTAACCTTCATTATTTATCCTAACCTCAATGCTGAAAAAAGAGATTCAGCCAGTTCCCAGTCTTCTTGGGTATCAATATCTTGAACGCGTTTTCTCGGCAAGATCACGGCCTTAGAGTGGCTGGAAAACACCGATAGTTTATTCAGGAAAGCATCTTTACGACCCCAATAAAACTGGCCAGCATCGTGATACGCTTCTTCCAAGTCTTGTGATCTTACCTGTTCGTTTTCAGGCGAAAACATCGAAACAGAGCCTTGCTCATCAAGCTTAATCGCACGCTGAATCGGAAAAGGAAACGATGTGGCACTAAATGTAAATTGCACACTATTTCCTCTAAGTCGCTCGTAGCCTTTCTGAAGATCTTCAGGTAAAACAAACGGAGCAGTGGCGTACAAACAACAAACATCACCAATATCCCAGCCATTATTAGCGCACCAAGTTATTGCATGGTGTATCACATCCATAGTGGTAGCATAGTCATCGGAGATATTTGAAGGCCGTAAAAATGGTACTTCAGCACCATACTTTATCGCTACCTCGGCTATCTCAGCATCATCAGTAGAGACAATAACCTTATCAAAACAATCCGAAGCAAGTGCAGCCTCGATTGAGTAAGCGATCATAGGTTTGCCATGAAAGTGCTTTATATTTTTACGAGGAATACGCTTGCTGCCACCACGTGCAGGAATAATAGCAACGTTCATTATTTACCTGTCAAAATGTCAGTTACTACACGAACAACGGTATTTTGCTGTTCTTCCGTCATACCGTGGAACATTGGCAGTGAGATGGCTTCTTGATAGTAACGTTCTGACTCAGGGAATTCCCCTTCAGTAAAGTCCATAGCTTGGTAATATGGCTGAGTATGCACAGGAATGTAATGCAAATTAACACCGATACCATTTTCACGCAGGGCGTCAAACACTTGTTTATGAGTTAATGATATCTCATCCAACTTCAAACGAATTACGAATAAATGCAAACCTGAGTACGTGTTTTCAAGTTGATAAGGAAGTACCAAGGGTAATTCAGATAACATTTGATTATAACGCTTAGACAACACATGGCGCGCCGCAACAAATTCATCAAGACGTTGCATTTGCGTGACACCCAACGCCGCTTGAAGTTCTGTCATGCGGTAGTTGAAACCTAAATCAACCTGTTGGTAGTACCAACCACCATGAGAAGCTTCCGTCATCATTTCAGAGTCACGAGTGATGCCATGACTACGTAATAGAGCCATTTTATCCGCCAGTTCTTTCTGATTGGTTAACGCCGCCCCACCTTCCGCTGTTGTCACAATTTTCACTGGGTGAAAACTGAAAACAGTAATATCAGAATGTTCACAGTTACCAACTGGTTTGTCGTGATATTTACCACCAATAGCATGAGATGCATCTTCAATGACTTTAAAGCCGTACTCTTTCGCTAGCTTAGCAATGGATTCCATATCACAAGGTTGACCACACAAATGAACAGGAACGACAACTTTTGGTAGTTTTCCATTAGCTTTAGCTGCGATGAGCTTTTGCTCTAGCTTTTTAGGGCACATGTTATAAGTTGCTGAATCAATATCAACAAAGTCCACTTTGGCACCGCAATAAAGACCACAGTTTGCAGATGCGACAAAAGTAACAGGCGTTGTCCACAACCAGTCACCTTCCCCTAAACCTAAAGCCAAGCAAGCGATATGCAGAGCGGAGGTTGCACTATTCACTGCTAACGCATACTGAGCACCAGTATGTTCTGTTAACGCTTCTTCAAACGCAGGAACTTGTGGTCCCTGAGTTAGAAAATCAGATTTAAGGACATCAACTACACTATCAATGTCTTGCTGACTGATATCTTGCTTGCCATATGGAATCACTGTTCTACTCACACTGTAAATTTAGGATCAACATGCTCTTTGATTAGGCCACGTAGACCTTCAATCGTTTCCCACTCAGTATTGGTGCCTGAGTTGTATTTAAAACCAAAAGGCACTTTCTCAGCCTTATGGTGATTCATGTACTCATCTTCTGTATATGTAAAAGAGACAGAAGGAAGGATCGCGTAATAACGACCTAAATCAATTGTATTAAGAGAATCAGTATCAGTAATCATTTCTTCATGAAGTTTTTCACCTGGTCGAATGCCAACAACTTTAGTTGGAACACCAGGGGCAACAGCTTCAGCGATGTCTAGAATTTTGTATGAAGGGATCTTAGGAATAAAGATCTCACCACCCAAATGGTTTTCAAGTGCATACATGACCATATTCACGCCATCTTGAAGAGAAATATTAAAACGCGTCATCTCTTCATGTGTAATTGGCAGTACACCTTCTTGTTTTTTCTGCATAAAGAATGGAATAACCGAACCACGAGAGCCCATCACATTGCCGTAACGTACGACACTAAAACGAATGTCTTTTGAACCTTTAATATTATTTGCAGCAGCAAATAGCTTATCTGAAGCAAGCTTTGTCGCACCATATAAGTTAATTGGTGCACATGCCTTATCGGTCGAGAGGGCAACGACATCTTTCACACCACACGCAAGAGCCGCACTAATCACATTCTCTGCGCCATCAATATTGGTGCGAATACATTCAGTTGGGTTGTACTCAGCAGTGTCAACTTGTTTGATCGCAGCGGCGTGGATAATAACATCAACATCTTCACACGCTTGAATCATACGGTTACGATCACGAACATCACCAATAAAGAAGCGTAATTGTGGAAAATCCTTGTGAGGATATTGCTGCTTGATTTCAAACTGCTTCAGTTCATCACGAGAAAAGATAATGATCTTCTTTACGTCTTGGTATCGTTCCAGAATTGTTTTGATAAATTGCTTACCAAACGACCCTGTGCCACCTGTAATTAATACTGTCTTGTTATTTAGCATACTCAACTACTCTAATATATTTCTATTTCTCTAAGTTTTAAACTTAGGTACTTGAATTCCAAATTGATATCTAGCTACTTTAGCTGGCTAGCAACTTCTCAAAAAACTCCAGGTGCTTCTTCACTGTTGCTCGTGAACTAAAGCTTTCATCTAAGCGCTCTTTGGCTGCTTCACTCATAGCTGTGCACTTATCTTTATCGCGCGCGAGTTTGTCCATTGCCTCACCCAAAGCTTTTGCGTCACCCGTAGGGACGATATAACCCGTTTCGCCATCTACAACGAGTTCAGGAGCTCCACCTGTGGTAGTAACAACAGAAGTTGTGCCATTTGCCATTGCTTCAACAATGGTACGCGGTAGCCCTTCTCCGCTGATCGATGGCTGAACTTGAAAATCTGCCATACACATAATTGAAGGGATGTCAGTACGATGGCCGATGTAGTGAATTCGCTCACTCATAGGGCTCGCTTTCATCTCATCAAAGTGAGGCTCATAGCCACTACCCGCTAAGATTAAGTGGAAGTTCGGTGCTGTAATGTATTTGGTCGCCTCAAGTAAAACAGAAATACCCTTACTTGGCCTTACATGCGCTGCAGTAATCGCGACTACATCATCTTCATTCAATCCAAACTCAGAGCGCTCAGTTGGTGGTACTTTATACCAATCCAATTCATGCCCTTTGTATATGGTAACAACGTTATCTTTGTTCTTCCAAACGCGCTTCACCACATCTTGTCGAACCGCTTCTGAAACACAAACTATGCCATCTACACGAGGGTGAAGTTGCGTTAAATAAGCACTAGGGTCATGTCGATAAAGTCCGCCAGTAGTACCTCGATAAACGACTAATTTAACGTTGAAGCCAATACACGCAAACGCCGCATTAGGTATCGTCTTTGAGTTAAAAGCATAGCAGATGTCGTAATCATGAGTTTTCAGCTCGTGGCGAATCTTTTTAATGGTGTCAAAACAAATTTTACGTTTCGGATAGCCATCTACTACTCGGATACCATGCTCTTCTAGCTTCGATACGTGCTCAGATTCCCCCTGAGTCATTATCGTCACTTGATGCCCTTGACGAGCTAGTTCGATAAAAATCGCAGCTTCTGGACGCAAACTATTCCATGCATGTAAGTAAGATGCACAAACTAAAATCTTCATCTATCGGTCCCTATTTAGCTTGGTCTGTTGAACGGTCTTCTGAGCGATTTTCAAGAATCCACAAGCCGACATATTTATTGAAATTCACCTGAGCGTAAGTCATAGCCATAATGAAACCGACACTACCATCCATAAAGCCACGACGGATAATGTACACAAGGAAAAACGTCCACATCGCTCGAAGTAGAGCAAGGAATAAGCCGTGTGATTTCTTGCCTTTACGATGGTACTTTTGCGAGCCGAGCCAGGCGTACTGCGCTGCTTTATCTAGGCCGTGGCCATAGTCACGATGGGTGTAATGAAGAAGAAATCCCTTCAATATCCCTGTAGAGCCTTGCTCCGGAACGACGGTCTCGTGAACCTCGTCTAACGTATATCGAGAGCCTTCTCTCTTAAACAGTCTTAATACTGCGCGAGCACTGCGGCCATGTTTTAGAGTCGTGCCATAAAGAGTCACCCCCCAAGGAAGTTTATAAGCAGTGTGTTTGATTTGATCTTGTTTTAATAGTTCAACAAGAGCGTCGCTCATCTCTTTATCGAGAGCTTCGTCAGCATCAATTGATAGCACCCAATCACATGTCGCTTTATCTAGCGCTCGCTGTTTTTGCTTACCAAAGCCAGGCCAATCTGTGATTGTCACGTTATCTGTATATTTTTGGCATATCTCAACGGTTGCGTCCGTTGATCCGCTGTCTAACACAATTAGCTCATCGGCAATATCAACCACAGATTTTAGGCAAGTTTCAATTCGGTCTTCTTCATTCTTGGTAATAACAATGACAGACAGGGTATGTTTTCTCATTATTCAGCCCTAGAATTTCCAATAGTTTAATGATTTACGGATTTTAAAGTTACGAATCCAATTTTTTGGTTTTTTATCCTGCCAACCGCTTTCTAGCACATCCGTAATAGCACTCAGAACTCTCGCTGAGGATTGACCGTCCAAATATGGCGTTATTGACGGACCATAATTAGCAATGGCTTTATCTCTTGTTTCATCAGGTAGCATTGCTTGCTTAATTGCTGACTCTAATTGCTCGGCTTGAGTAATGTTAATAAAGCTTGCTTGAGGGTCTCGATTATTTACCGTGACAACAGGCTTATTGAGCAACAAGAATTCCTGAAATATCGATGAGTTGTCACACACCATAACATCAGCACGATGTTGCATTTCAATCACTCGGTCATTATCGAAAAAGAGAAGGTTATCCCCTTCCAGTGCTTGATATTTCGCTCTCGTCTCTTGATTCATTTTCGGATGAAGAGTCACTAACCATTGCCACTGACTCAGTTGACTGAGGCGCTTAAGCTCTTCATAAACCAACTCTGCACACGATAAGCTTGGCGAAAAAGTGGAAGCGAACAGAATTTGAGGTCTCTCATGACGATTCTCACTAGCTTGATAATTAAACAAGCTATCGAGCTTCAGCCACCCGGTCTCTTTAACTTGAAAATAGCCGCGCTGCTTAGCTAGCGGCTCAAGCGAGCTTGTTCTTTCATGGCCTTCGGTGCAATACAAATCAAATAGACCACGTTCAGGGTATAAGTTCCCTCGTTTGCTCTCGTTCAAACCATGAAATACCTGTACCTTCAACCCTGGAATAAACGCTGGAACACGATCACCGGGCACTAGAACGGCAGAAGGATTAAAAGCAATAGCTTCTGTCAAAGAGACGCTCTGCTCTTGATCCAGTAAAAGATGTTCAGAAGCGTCTTCACCAACAAGCAACCACTTAACCTCATGGCCGAGTTGCTTCGCGTAATCATAGAATGGGCGAAGAATAGCAAATGAATAATTTTGCTCGACGTAGAGCAAGAAACGATAGGTTTGATCGGTTTGCATAAGCGATGAGATAAAATTCACCATGTCCGTTTGAAAGCGCAACTAAGCATTTAATTATAACGCTCTTTACTTTCGAGATTGAAGAAAATACTCTTCTGATTACTGATTTTACCCTCTGGTGTCACTGTTCTTATGCTTATACGAATTATATACACTCTTATATTGTCATTGGCCTCTCCACTACTCCTCTATGGGCTTTATAAGAGCAAACCCGGAAAACCAAGTTTCGGTAAGCGCTGGAAAGAACATTTCGGTATTACGCCGCAAACTCAAGGTAAAAGCCCTATCTGGATTCATGCCGTGTCAGTGGGTGAATCTATTGCTGCGATACCTATCATTAAACAATTGAAGCTGCGAGATCCAAATCAAGCCATCATTGTTACCACAACGACCAGCACAGGTGCTGAACAAATAGAAAAGCTTGGTGATTTGGTCGAGCACCGCTACATGCCGATTGATTTTTCTTGGTGTGTACAAGGCTTCTTGAAAGCTGTTCAACCTAAACAGATGCTAATCATGGAAACGGAATTATGGCCAAACACACTGCACTGCGTCGCGAAAGCTGGGATTCCTATATCAGTACTTAACGCTCGCCTATCTGAGCGCTCGTGCCAGCGTTATGCTAAATTCCAAGCCGTTTTTGATCTCTTAGCCAAAAATCTCTCTCAAGTACTTTGCCAATACCCAAGTGATGCTGAGCGTTTTATACGATTAGGGTTAGATAAAGCATCTGTGCATGTGACTGGGTCGATCAAGTTTGATATTGAAGTTTCAGCTGAACAAGTATCAAAAGGCAAAGCGTTACGTGAACAAATTGGCTTTGAACGCTGTGTGTGGATAGCAGCCAGCACTCATCAAGGCGAAGATGAAATTATCTTAGACGCTCATAGGCAACTTCTTAAAGACAACCCTAGTGCGCTACTGATGATCGTGCCTCGCCACCCAGAGCGATTTAACCAAGTGACGGAACTGGCTAAACAATACCAATTCAACACCATCACTCGAACGAGTCAGCAGCCAATCACCTCTGATATTGAAGTGTATATTGCGGATACGATGGGAAAAATGTTGGTATTACTCGGTGGCGCTGATGTCTGCTTTATGGGCGGAAGCCTTGTGGGCGATAAGGTAGGTGGCCACAATCTGCTAGAACCAGCAGCTCTACAGCTACCCTTACTGAATGGTCCTAGCTACTTTAATTTTAGCGAGATCACCGACAAACTACTTGAAGCTCAAGCTGTCACTATTTGTCAAAACAGTAATGAAATTGCAGGCCAGCTAAGAGAGCTATTCTCTCAGCCTGACTTGCGTAAAAACAGAGGCTTAGCGGCTTATCAAGTGGTTGAGCAGAACCGAGGGGCGTTGGATAAAACCTTGGCATACATTCTTAATTAATGACCATTCTTAGCTAATGGCCTTCTTAGCTAATGGCCTTCTTAGCTAGTCACCACTCTTAACTAACAGCAACTAACCTTGGTAGCCTTGCAATAACGGTTCCCAATCCTGCTCTTGCCATTGAATCTGGCGCTTGTTCACTTCTTTTAAGAACGAGCGCTTTAAGCGATTCAAGTTGCCTTCTTTCCAGTCATCACCCGCTTGCTGACCACACTTATCAAAGTCAATAATCCACACCCTTTGCGAGTCATCAAGCAGGATATTATGAATGTTGAGATCGGTATGATTAACCCCAGCATCGTGCATCTTGCGTACCTCTTGGCCAATTCGACGATAAACATCCGCATCTATCGGGCCATTGACCAAGACATCAACCAGATCTTTGGCATTGGGAATTCGTTCAGACATTAAGTCCGCTCGATAAAGTAGTCCGCTTTTAATGGCTCTAGCAGCAATGGGCTTCGGTACATTCACACCTGCGTTTGCCAATATCTTTAGGACATTAAGCTCCATTGCACAGCGCGTACTTTCCCAATCAGAGAAACGATATTGGTCTTCGACTAGCTTCCCAAACAATCCGCCACGGCGATAATGGCGCAATGCGGCCTGTATTCCATCAAGCTGAATGAACCATGTGGTACCGCGTCCTTGAGCACTGCCTGAAATGGCGTCTTGTTGCTGCCAATATTCAGCCTCAAAAATCTGAGCGATATCGCCCTCTGGTACCTGAGCCAAAAGTTCAGGGTCGTACCAAATTGTTTGGTTCTTGGTGCTAATCGTTTCCATCTATGAGGCCTTTGGGTCGCTTTTCGTCATTGCTATTTTACAACTAATGCGAGTATCTGCATAATTCTGATGTTATTCACTTTTTTCGGGCACTTTATGTCACTGTTCTCAACTGCACCTCAATCTCTTTGCATACTTCGCCTCTCCGCGATTGGCGATGTTTGTCATGCTATTTCTGTGGTTCAAGCCATCCAGAAGCAGTGGCCTGAAACGAAAATCACTTGGATAACGGGCAAAATAGAAGCCATGCTGATCGGCGATCTACCCGGTATTGAGGTGATTGTTTTCGATAAGAAACAAGGCTTCAAAGGAATGCGTGAATTATGGCGTCAGCTATCTGATCGTAAATTTGATGCACTTCTGCATATGCAAGCCGCACTCAGAGCCAGCGTGCTATCTTGGGGAATAAAGGCGAAGTGCAAAGTGGGATTTGGCAAAAACCGTACTCGTGAAATGCAGTCACTCTTTACCAACCACCATCTACCTATTTCAGATAAGTTTCATGTGTTAGATAACTTTGCCGAATTTGCTCGCTACATTGGTGTCCCCTTCGATAAGCCTCAATGGGATATCCCTTTAACACCTGAAGATGAACAACTCGCAATTAGCACCATGGCAGACAAGCCGACCTTGGTTATCTCCCCAGCTGCAAGCAAAGATTCACGCAATTGGTTAACTGAACGATATGCAGCTATTGCTGATTATGCTGTCGAACAAGGCATGCAAGTGGTGTTATGTGGTTCTCCGGCACCAAGAGAAGTTAACCTTGGTAGCGACATCGAAAAATTATGCCAGTCGCCAGTAACCAACTTGATTGGAAAAACGAACTTGAAGCAACTGACTGCCGTACTGAAACATGCAACGGTGGTATTGGCACCTGATACTGGCCCAGCCCACTTGGCAACTACGCAGTCAACGCCTGTAATCGGCTTGTACGCACACAGCGACCCTCGTAGAACAGGACCTTACAACGATCTCGATATCGTAGTGAGTGTTTATCAACAGCACGTAGAAGCACAACAAGGTAAACCAGTCGCAGACCTTCCATGGGGAACCCGTGCTAAAGGCGATGACCTGATGAAAGACATCACACTCGATATGGTAAAGCAGCAACTCGATAAGGCCTTAAACTCTAGTAAAGCACCGAATTCGAACACTACATTAAGCAAGGACAGCTAAAATGAGCACACACGTTATTTATCCAGGAACTTTTGATCCGGTGACCAATGGCCACCTTGATATCATTGTTCGTGCCGCTAGCATGTTTGACCATATCACTGTTGGAGTAGCAGCGAGCCCAAGTAAAAAAACCATGTTTGAATTAGATGAACGTGTAGAGTTGTTACGTGATGCGGTGTCTCACTTACCTAACGTGTCTGTTGAAGGATTTTCGGGGTTACTGGTCGATTTTGCTAAACAGCAGCAAGCGAATGTGTTGGTGCGAGGCCTAAGAACAACCATGGATTTTGAGTACGAGTTTGGACTCACTAGCATGTACCGCAAGTTACTACCAGGGCTTGAAAGCGTGTTCCTTACCCCTTCAGAAGAATATGCTTTCCTCTCTTCAACCATTGTTCGTGAAGTCGCTATACACGGCGGGGATATTAGTCAGTTTGTGCCACAAAAAGTAGCAGACGAAATCACAATAAAAACAGCCAAGTAGTTCTCTTTATCTACTCCGAAAAATAAAAATAGCGCTCAGTGAGCGCTATTTTTATTAATACCTATAATTTAATCCGCCCCGAGCACGATCTTTCCGACACTACAGAACCACTAATAGTCAATCAGCCATACTGCCTCAACATTCTTGAAGCCCGTCACAACCATAACCTCTAACAAAGCGAACAATCATTACAAAAAGCCAAACGAGTGATAACATAATTTCTTGTGAATAAATACATCAATATAGCTTTATGAAATCATACTGTATTACCTTAAAAGCAAACCATTGTAGGCAAAAATCAACAGCTAACGCCCTTAAGGATGCTCAGGTTGATTTTGAGTTTTTTATCGGAGTGGATGCACGAACCGATGAACATCCTCTACTAACAAGAATTCACGATAGAGCTTTTTTACACAACATGGGGAGGCCGCATGCAATTGGGGAAGTGGGGTGTTATGCAAGCCATTATCTTATTTGGCAAAAATGCATAGAGTTAAATGAACCCATTTTAGTCTTCGAAGATCATGCCGATATTGATATCGATATATTTCGCAATACTTTGACTATCGCCGAGCAGCATATTGAGCAGTGTGGTTTTATTCGCTTACAAGACAGTAAGAATAGACTACATTATTCAGTTGATAAGTACGATACACAGCATCTTGTAAAGTATTTGAAAGTTCCTCAAGGAACCGCCTGCTATGCTATATCTCCCAAAGCGGCACAAGCTTTCATCGAACAAAGTTCAACTTTTAATTATCCAGTTGATGTATTCTTAAGGAATACTTGGATTCATAAGCACCCCATGTTTGGTGTTTCTTCTGCTGGATTACAGCGTAGTAAACGGCCGTCAATTATCGGTAGTCGTAAACATAAAGGTAGAAAAGACTATTCTGTCGCCTTTATGAAGATTGTGAACAAAATAAAGAGTATGGCACTTAATCTATCAACAAACCTTTATCACCTTGCAGTACTAGATAAAGAGTTCAGACCAAAATTCTAGGTCTAGGAAAAGTACACTCACATTAAATTGCCCCCTCTCTTTATGCTTATACTTATACCTAAAAAGCAATCATGCGATTACCTATAAAAATAGCGCTCATTGAGCGCTATTTTTAATTCAAAGCTATCAATTACTACAGCGAGTAATAGGCTTTATACCAATCTGCGAATGCCTTCGCGCCTTCTTGGATTTTAACTTGTGGTTTGTAGCCTACTGCTTCAAACAGATCCTCAGTATCGGCGTAAGTTGCGTACACATCACCAGGCTGCATTGGCATGAAGTTCTTTTTCGCTTCAACACCTAGAGCACCTTCTAATGCTTCGATGTAGTCCATTAATTTAACCGGGCTGCCATGACCGATGTTGAATACGCGATACGGAGCAGAACTGGTTGCTGGTGACCCTTGCTCAACGGTCCAATCTGGTTGCTTGGCTGGAATACGATCTTGAACACGAATAATACCTTCAACAATATCATCGATATAAGTGAAGTCACGCATCATGTCGCCGTTGTTATAAATGTCGATTTCTTTGCCCGCTACGATTAGATTCGCAAACTTGAACATCGCCATATCAGGGCGACTCCAAGGACCGTAAACCGTAAAGAAGCGAAGACCTGTCGTTGGTACGTCGTATAAATGAGAATAGGTATGCGCCATCAACTCATTCGACTTCTTAGTCGCGGCGTACAGTGAAATCGGGTGATCAACACTGTCTGCTGTATGGAATGGCATTTTTTGATTCAAGCCATAAACGGAACTCGATGAAGCATAAACGAGGTGTTCAACCTTATTATGGCGACAGCCTTCAAGAATAGCTAAGTGACCGACAAGGTTGCTATCGGCATACGCCATTGGGTTATCAATTGAGTAACGAACGCCAGCTTGCGCCGCTAAGTGAATCACGCGGTCAAACTTTTGCTGTGCGAAAAGCTCAGCGATACCTTCTCTATCAGCGAGATCCAGCTCGATAAAGGTAAGCTTTTCATGCTCGATACGCTTAAGGCGATCATGTTTCAGAGAGACTTCGTAGTAGTCATTTAGGTTATCGATACCAACAACCTCATGCCCTGCCGCACATAGTCGCTCTGACACTGCAGAGCCAATAAAACCAGCAACGCCAGTTACTAAATATTTCATTCTACTATTCTCAATTCATATAATTAGTACAATTGTAGCCACTCGCTAGCCTATCGACTAGCAATAAAAAGTGAACACGAGTTCAGATTTTCTATACTTGGCACTCTTCGCAATAAAACGTATTGCGCTGTCCGATTTTTAGCTCTTGAATCAATGCTTCGCAGCTTGGACACTTTTCACCTGCTTTGCCATACACTTGTAGCTCTTGAGCGAAATATCCCGGCTTGCCATCTGCTTGTGCGAAATCTTTTAGGGTAGTACCGCCTTGTTTAATGGCGGTAGCGAGTACTTGTTTGATCTCTTTGGTCAACAAGACCCACTCTTGTTTTGTCACTTTGCTTGCAGGGCGCAAAGGGCTAATACGTGAAGCAAATAGCGCTTCGTTGGCGTAGATATTTCCGACACCAACCACCACTTTGTTGTCCATAATGAACTGTTTAACAGCGACTTTACGTTTTTCTGCCTTCTCAGCGATGTAGTCGGCGTTGAAGTCGTCAGTGAGCGGCTCAGGGCCAGATCCCAGTAGCACAGGATGCGTTTCGTCAGGAGCAGACCATAACCACGCACCAAAGCGGCGAGGGTCGTTATAGCGCAGTACTTTGCCGTTGGTGAGCTTAAGATCCACGTGATCGTGCTTGGCTGCTGGAAAGTCAGCGTCTAATACGCGTAGTGAGCCAGACATACCAAGGTGAACAATGGCAGTGCCAGTATCCGTTTCAATCAATAGGTACTTTGCACGGCGCGAGATAGAGCGAATCACCTGCCCTTCTAATGCTTTTAACTCTTGTGGGATATCCCAACGCAGCTTAGGCGTGCGAAAAGTAAGGGTTTTAATGGTCTCGCCAACTAAATGAGGCGAGATCCCCATACGGCTTACTTCGACTTCGGGTAATTCAGGCATAGTTAGTCGTCCGATTTAGAGGAGTGGTTAGCGTTAAAGCTTGGAAACAGGTAGCTCTCTTCAATAGACACCGCCAACCACTGATCATTCCAGTTTTTTAACAACCAGAACTCAGGCAATTGATAATAGGTAATACGCTGGGGCTCTTCTTGGTCTTGATACCATACTTCGATGGTGTGTGGTGTATTTAACCGAGGCGTAAGGTCTGTGTAGGTCTGTGAGTCGACTTCCGTGCCCACAAGCTCTTTCCAACGTTGTGACAGCTCTTGTGCATTGGTGGCTTGAGGAAAGTCAGTATCTTCGAACTGGTAAACCCATTGATTATCTTGTTGAATGACAGACCACTTAGCAAAGTGTAACGCTTGAAGCTTTGCTGTTGGGTTCAGGAGATAAGGATAAGGGCTATCAACCTGCGGTTCAGGCTCGATAAGGTACGCTTTGATCAATGTTGGAAGGTTTAACACGCCAATAAAAGCGATCACACTGAACATGAGTATGTTGTTCCACCGGCGTCCACGATATCTCATCTGATTCTGCTCATCTAACCTATTGAACATTCAGTATATCGTGAAAGTGGCAATACTTTCTATGTTGTACAGATTTCTATCTATCAGAGGCTATATCAAGCAAGAATAATTGAGTTCCTCAAATTTTAGATATAAAAAAACCCAGCGATTAAACTGGGTTTTTCAATTCTTTCTTCTACTGAAGAAGAGCAAAAAAAGCATCAATTACTTGATTTTAGCTTCTTTGTACATAACGTGTTGGCGAACTACTGGATCAAACTTTTTGATCTCAAATTTGCCTGGCATGTTACGCTTGTTCTTATCAGTTGTGTAGAAGTGACCAGTACCTGCAGAAGATACTAGACGAATTTTCTCACGAATGCCTTTAGCCATTGCTTAATTCCTCTTAAACGTTTTCGCCACGTGCACGGATATCAACAAGAACAGCATCGATGCCTTTCTTATCAATGATACGCATGCCTTTAGCAGTTAGACGTAGTTTAACAAAACGTTTTTCGCTCTCTACCCAGAAACGATGAGTTTGTAGGTTCGGCAGAAAACGGCGCTTAGTAGCATTGCGTGCGTGTGAACGGTTGTTACCCGTTACTGGACGCTTACCAGTTACTTGGCATACTCGGGACATGAATGTCTTCTCCAATCGTTTCAGCTCGATATCAACCTTGGTGGCCGAACCTCTCTATCAATTAAAATAGAAGGTAAAAACCGTTATGGAAAATCCATACAAGGCTATCAAAGGTCGCGCATTATACTAACTTGACACGCATTGCTCAAGACCCGAACAGATCCTTTTTACGGATTTCGTGATCTTTTTTTGTGCAGCGCAGCTTGCTTGAGTAATCAGAGCTGATTTTAGGTCTAAAAATGTGGGCGGAATAATAGCAGATTTAACGCAACTAACAACCTAAAATGTGATTCAAATCCATCCACGCTCTGCAAAAGAGACAACTTCGCCATCTCCAACGACAAAATGGTCGAGAACTCGGATGTCCACCAGCGCTAATGCGTCGGTCAATCGGCGTGTAATCCTCCTATCCGCTTGGCTGGGCTCCGCGACACCCGAAGGATGGTTATGAGCCAAGATTAATGCCGCCGCATTGTGATGAAGTGCCCGTTTAACCACTTCCCGTGGGTAAACCGATGCGGCATCGATGGTTCCTTCAAACATAACTTCGTCTTTGATTACCCTATTTTGGTTATCGAGGAACAATATATAGAAGGCTTCTCGCTGGCGATCACGCAACATGCTCGAAAGATAAAGCTTAGTATGACTAGGGCTAGTGAGTGCATCTCCGCGAGATAACGTCTCTGCTAGATAGCGCTGTGTCATCTCTAACACAGCCTGTAATTGAACATACTTGGCCTGCCCCATCCCTTTATGGGCACAAAATTCTTCCTGCGTTGCTGAAAAAAGATGACGGAGCGAGCCAAAGTCTTTGATCAACTTGTCAGCAAGTTCCAACACGTTCATTCCTTGTGTCCCTGTTCGCAGAAATATCGCGAGCAGTTCAGCATCACTCAAAGAATCAGGCCCTCTATTTAACAACTTTTCTCTCGGCATCGATTCGGCAGGTATTTTATCTATTGGCATATAAAGACAATCATTGGTCATGAACACAACCCATCACCTTAATGAGATCGTAATCAGAGATCCTTCGATAGAGATCAAAGGAAACGAGACACTAACAAAATCGTGTAATTGATAAGTTTGATAACACCAACTTGATGAGCGTCAACTCTGTTCGAGTTCTGCTTCTAGGCACTTATCCTTTGTTCTGATATCGTAAGTCGCAGAGAAATTAAGGAACAGAATCATGCAAACATTGGTTAATCAACTGGATAACGCTGACCTACAAGGCCTGGCTGGGAAAAAAATCCTACTTGGCATTAGTGGTGGTATCGCTGCGTATAAATGTGCCGAACTGACTCGACGCTTAATTGAACGTGGAGCACAAGTACAAGTCGTGATGACGAATGCAGCCAAGGAGTTCATTACTCCTCTCACCATGCAAGCCGTCTCTGGAAGGCCAGTGTCTGATAGTTTGCTTGATCCTGCTGCTGAGGCTTCCATGGGGCACATTGAGCTCGCAAAATGGGCTGATTTGGTATTACTAGCGCCAGCAACCGCTGATCTGATTGCTCGTATGACAGCGGGCATGGGTAACGACCTACTGACCACTTTGGTTTTAGCAACCGATGCGCCAGTTGCGGTATCTCCGGCAATGAACCAACAAATGTACAGCCACCCTGCGACTCAAGAGAACATTGCGACACTAAAACGTCGTGGTTGTGAAGTTTGGGGGCCAGCGGCTGGCGAGCAAGCGTGTGGTGATGTCGGTATGGGTCGTATGTTAGAGCCAATGCAGCTCGTGCATCGCTGTGAAGACTTCTTCCAACCTAAGCCACTTGCTGGCCGTTCTGTGCTTATTACTGCAGGCCCGACTCGTGAAGCGATTGACCCGGTGCGTTACATTACCAACCACAGCTCGGGCAAGATGGGCTATGCACTGGCTGAAGCAGCCGCGAAACAAGGCGCAACAGTGACTCTAATCAGTGGCCCTGTTTCATTAGCGACGCCAAACAAGGTTAATCGTATTGATGTCGACAGCGCTCAACAGATGTTTGATGCGGTTACTGCTAACGCTTCTCAACACGATATTTTCATCAGCTGCGCCGCGGTTGCCGATTACCGCCCTGAGACCATTGCAGACCAAAAGCTTAAAAAGGTCGACGGTAAAGACGACATGACCATTCAAATGGTTAAGAATCCAGATATCGTCGCTTCTGTCGCTTCAATGACGGAAGGACGCCCATTTACTGTCGGCTTCGCAGCAGAAACTCAAGATGTTGAGAAATACGCGCGTGGCAAACTGGAAAGAAAAAACCTCGACATGATTTGCGCCAACGATGTCTCAGTCGAAGGGCAAGGCTTCAATAGCAATAGCAATGAGCTGCACCTTTATTGGAAAGGCGGCGATAAATCTCTGCCACTGGAAAGCAAAGACACACTTGGTTTCCAGATCCTCGCTCAGATCCAACAGCTTATTGATGCATAAACGCACAAATTTGCTCTGACAATCTGCTGACACCTCTCGATTCTGTTGACCTAGGGCTCACAAAACTAGGAAACAGAATTGAATGGTGTTTATAATCCTTCTTCACTCAATCCTCATCTTTAGGAAAGGAAGTAAATAGATGGCTGGTACTCGAAAATCAAACCGTCGTGAAGAAATCCTACAAGCTCTCGCACAAATGTTGGAATCGACCGAAGGTGCTTCTCGTATCACAACGGTAAAGTTGGCCAAGCAAGTGGGTGTTTCTGAAGCTGCGTTATACCGCCACTTCCCAAGCAAAGCCCGCATGTTTGAAGGCCTGATCGAGTTCATTGAAGAAGCATTGATGTCTCGAATCAACCGTATTCTGGATGAAGAGAAAGACACGCTAGAGCGCATACGCCTAGTACTACAACTTATCTTAGTTTTCTCAGAACGTAACCCAGGCCTGACTCGAATTTTGTCTGGTCATGCTCTAATGTTTGAAAATGAACGCCTGCGTGATCGCATCAACCAACTTTTCGAACGCATTGAGACGCAACTTCGCCAGATCCTGCGTGAAAGAAAGCTTCGTGAAGGGAAATCATTCCCAGTTGATGAGAAAATCTTAGCCGCTCAACTGCTCGGTCAAGTTGAAGGCAGCTTGAATCGATTTGTTCGCTCAGACTTCAAATATCAACCGACAGAAAACTTTGATGCTTATTGGGCTCTGCTAAGCGCTCAGATTAAGTAACAATCAAATTAAGTAGCAATCAAATCTTAAGTGATGGTTATGACGACGAAAACTTCTCCGACAAACAGCACTGCACAACACGTTATTACTAAGCCACCTTTTACTCTGGCGTTACTCCACCCTAAATACTGGGGAGTATGGTTCGGTTTTGGGTTATTGGCGCTTATCGTTAACGTTCTCCCTTATCGCCTCTTACTGCTGTTAGGCCGATCGTTAGGCTCTTTGGGTGCTCGCTATGGTAAAAAGCGCGTCGCGGTCGCAACACGTAACTTGGAACTCGCCTTCCCAGATAAGCCTGCAGATGAAGTCGCGGCTATGGTCAGTGAGAACTTCAAGAACACCGGTATGGCACTCATCGAAACCGGCATTACCTGGTTCTGGCCAACGTGGCGTTTCAAGCGCATCCTAGTAGATAAAGACACCCAAACACTGCGTACGCACAAAGCTAACGGTAAAGGTGTTCTTCTATGCTGTGTGCATGCCTTAAACCTAGAGATCACTGCGCGAGCAATGGCTGTTCTCGGTATTTCAGGTTTAGGTGTTTATCGCCCGCACAACAATCCGGCTTATGAATTCATTCAATACCGTGGTCGTACTCAAAACGGCAACCGCCTGATTCACCGTAAAGACGTGAAGCGTATGATTCGAATCCTGCGTCAGGGTGAGATCCTTTTCTACCTACCGGATCATGATTACGGTCGTAACAAGTCTGTGTTTGTGCCTTTCTTCGCTGTAGAAGATGCATGTACTACAACAGGCACTAGTATTCTGGCTTATACGAGCCGATGCGCACTTGTTCCGGGTTCTGGTTTTAGAAATGCCGATGGCAAGTATGAGATCATGGCCGATGAATCGATCGAAGATGACTATCCACAGAAAGATGAGAAAGCGGCTGCCGCCTACATGAACCGCTACCTTGAGAAGATTATCTTAAGAGCACCAGAACAGTGGATGTGGCTGCACAAGCGCTTTAAGACCATGGAAGACCCAGAAGTGGAGCGCGGCATTCGTTATAAATAATGAATACTGAATACTGAACCAAAAGAAAAGGGGCTGATGAATCATCAGCCCCTTGTGCATTCTATAGTCTAATTACGAGTAGTATTAGATGCCGTATTGAGCGCGGTACGCTTTTACTGACTCTAGATGTGCTGCGTCTGTGCCTTTCTCTTCAAGGAAAGTCACCAAGTCAGTCAGGCTAACGATTGAGATGATTGCACAACCGAAGTCACGTTCAACTTCTTGAATTGCAGACAGCTCGCCTTTGCCCTTCTCTTGGCGGTCGATAGCAACAAGCACACCCGCTAGATCAGCGCCGTTTGCCTGGATGATTTCCATCGACTCACGAATCGCAGTACCTGCAGTGATCACGTCGTCCACTAACATGATGCGACCTTCAAGCGCGCTACCGACAAGGTTGCCACCTTCACCGTGGTTTTTCGCTTCTTTGCGGTTGAAGCAGTAGGGCGTGTCTACATCGTGGTGATCCGCTAGTGCAACCGCTGTCGTCGTTGCAATTGGGATACCTTTGTATGCAGGACCAAATAGTACATCAAACTCAATGCCAGAATCAGCCAATGCTGCTGCGTAGAAGCGACCTAAGCGCGCTAGGTCACGACCTGTATTAAACAATCCAGCATTGAAGAAGTAAGGGCTCTTGCGGCCAGACTTTAAAGTAAACTCACCAAACTTAAGTACTTCTTTCTCTAGTGCAAATTCAATAAATTCACGTTGATATGCTTTCATGCTCATCCTCTATGTTTACTCAATAAAACTTAACTTACGCCCTGTACCACCCTTTCAGGTTTTACAGACAAAAAAATAGCCCCCAAATTGGGAGCTATTAAAAATGACTAGTCGGCCAACGCAGCTTTCTGCGCTTCGACGATATCGGCAATGCCCTTATTCGCCAGGGCTAAAAGCTGCATCAGCTCTTCATGGCTGAACGGTTCGCCTTCTGCAGTGCCTTGAATCTCAATCATCTTACCGTCTTCTGTCATTACAACGTTCATGTCGGTATCTGCTGCTGAGTCTTCAACGTACTCAAGGTCACACAGTGCTTGTGCACCAACGATGCCCACTGAAACTGCCGCTACGTGGCCTTTCATTGGGTTCTTTTTCAGTTTGCCGCTTGCTAGTAGGCTGTTGATAGCATCAGCCATTGCAACGCTTGCACCTGAGATAGAAGCAGTACGAGTACCGCCGTCTGCTTGGATAACATCACAATCGACAGTGATCATAATTTCACCCATTACTTTCAGGTCAACAACAGCACGTAGGCTACGAGCGATCAGACGTTGGATTTCCATCGTACGACCACCTTGCTTGCCGCTCGCCGCTTCACGACGGTTACGAGTGTGCGTTGCACGTGGCAGCATGCCGTATTCAGCCGTTACCCAACCCTTTCCTTGGCCTTTTAACCAACGCGGTACGTTTTCTTCTACCGTCGCATTACATAGAACTTTAGTGTTGCCGAACTCAACTAATACAGAACCTTCAGCATAAGCTGTGTAGTTACGAGTAATTTTAATTGGACGAATTTGATCTACAGCGCGGTCATTTGGACGCATTGGTATCTACCTTATTAACAGTCTGAAGTGATTTACTATCGAAAGAGTGCATCACCTAAGAAAGGGGTGAGACAGTTTTGATTGGGGCAAGATTATATAGCAGTTTATCGTGCAAATCTATTTACCGTTCAAAGCTATTTATCACGAAAGGCTATTTACAGTGAAAAGCGACAGGCTTCGAGAGCACACCATATCGTGATACTATGCGTGCGCGTTATTTTCAGAATGATAAAAGACAGGAAAATTCGATGATTTATAGTATGACCGCGTACGCACGCAAAGAAGTAAAAGGCGATTGGGGCAGCGCAGTATGGGAAATCCGTAGTGTAAACCAACGCTACCTAGAAACTTACTTCCGTATGCCTGAACAGTTCCGTGGTTTAGAGCCAATCTTGCGTGAGCGTTTCCGTAAGCGTCTTGCACGCGGTAAGGTTGAATGTAACCTACGCTTTGAAGCAAACCCTGCTGCAAAGGGCGAACTAAGCATTAACGAAGGTTTGGCTCAGCAAGTAATCAATGCTGCGAACCAAGTAATGACGATGACAGGTGAAGACAGCCGTTTGAACCCATTCCAAGTCATGAATTGGCCTGGTGTGATGGAAACGCCAGAGCAAGACATGGATGCCATCAACAAAGACCTACTTGAAGCATTCAACGATGCTATCGCAGAGTTCATTGATGCTCGTGCTCGTGAAGGTGAGAACATGAAGGCGCTAATCGTAAAGCGCTTAGATGCAATCACTGAAGAAGTAGTGAAAGTTCGTGCACGCATGCCTGAGATCCTAGAGTGGCAACGTGAGCGTCTTCTTACCAAATTTGAAGATGCGAAAATCGAACTTGAAGGTTCTCGTGTTGAGCAAGAGCTTATCCTACTTGCGCAGAAGTCAGACGTAGCAGAAGAGCTAGACCGTCTAGATTCTCACGTGAAAGAAGCAAATGCAGTACTGAAGAAAGGTGGCGCTTGTGGCCGTAAGCTAGACTTCATGATGCAAGAGTTCAACCGTGAGTCAAACACGCTAGCGTCTAAGTCTATCAGCACAGACATCACAGCATCAGGCGTAGAGCTTAAGGTTCTTATCGAACAGATGCGTGAGCAGATCCAAAACATTGAATAACAGTCTGTAAGCTGTACACGATAAAGAATAATCAGCTTAATCAGTGTTGATTAGATCAAAATGAGCTCCTAATTTTAGGGGCTTTTTTTATGGATACAGTAATAGTAATCAGGATGAGCAAGTGACTGGTTGTTACGTAGAAGGTTGAGTTAGAGCAAAGAACAGATACAACGATAGTTAGAACGAGATAACGGACGTAAAACAGGATTTTTGAATATTTTGAGGAAGTATTGCAAGTGGAGAAGAGTGTTACGGTAAAACTGAGAGGGAAACAGATTTGAGAGAGAAAGTGACGCAAGTTGCTAATGCAACCTGCGCCGACTTAAAATCTTATAGAGCTACAACGTTTGCAGCTTGAAGACCTTTTTGGCCTTGCTCTACTTCGAAAGACACTTGTTGGCCTTCTTTAAGAGTCTTGAAACCTTCAGAAGCGATTGCACGGAAGTGTACGAATACGTCAGCGCCGCCGTTGTCTTGAGTTAGGAAACCGAAGCCTTTCTCTTCGTTAAACCATTTTACTACGCCGTTTACTTTGTTAGACATGATGTGTCCCTTATATAAAAATAAAAAATTAATCGCCAAAAGTGCGATGCGCTGAAAGCTTGAATTATTTAATGTATCTATGAAGCTAAGGGAAACACTGAGAATAACAATGAAGCAATACTAAGGGTTCTACTTTACAACTGGATGTTTCATTTAATAACCCTGAGAACAGAGCGAGGCCATTCTTGGTGATCTGAGCCTGCTTGTAAAGCGTTATTTGGACAATTTGATGTTTTTTTGTTCAACTGGCTTAAATTAAAAGCCCAACGATATCGTTGGGCTTCATTTATAAAACTTTAACCTTCAAAGTGTTACTCATCTGGCTGCTTGGTTCTAAGGTCTACATACGGCCAATAATGATGTCCAACACGAATCAACAATGTTGCCGCGGCCAAGATAAATGCCGCTAAAGATAACCAAACGATCAATACCGCATCGAGTTCTTTCATGCCCAAAGTGATGTAACGAGCAATCGCCATCATCGCGATATAGATCGGGTATCGCACTGGAATCTTACCGTTCATCACAAACTGCTGAACCATCGCCAACACTTCTAAATAGATGAACATCAGCAGAATGTCGGTCAATTGCACTCGGCGTTCAGCGAAGACATGCATGAACTCTTCGACCATCGCAAACAAGGTCGCGAGCGTGATCGCCACCAGCAATACCGCTTCCATAATGTGGAATACTTTTAAAAACGGCTTACTAAAAGATTTAGGTAAGTGAGAAGGCATAGTCACTCTTCAAAAAATAATTAATCCAGTCTCTACAATAGCATGCATCAATATAAGTCGCGTACTGTCAAAGCACCGACTTTAGGCTAACGCCATCAACTCATCGGTAACCAACATTAAGAAGCAACGGTAAAAAGCAACAAATACAAAAATGGCCCCGCATTCACTGCAGAGCCATCTGTTTGTCTTTTACTTAGCGACTTCTTAGTGGCTAATTAGCCTTAAAGCAGAATCAGGTAAGTTAAGAACACCACACACAGTCCGTAGATAAGCGGGTGTACTTCTTTGCGCTTACCTGCCACAACCATTGTGAATGCGTAGCTGATGAAGCCCATCGCCATACCGTTCGCTGGAGAGAAGCTTAGCACTGTGAACATGATGGTAAAGAAGGCTGCAATGCGTGACTCTTTCTTTTCCCAGTTGATCTGACCAAGACGACCTACCATGTAGATGCCGACTACTACCATCGCCGGTGCAACCATTGCAGCCGAGAAGATAGAGAAGATTGGGTATAGGAATAGCGAGATTAGGAACAGACCAGCCACCATGACTGCTGCCAAACCCGTTTTTGCACCTTGAGAAGAAGCGATGCCAGACTCAGAGAAAGCAGTGATCGATGTGGTACCAAGAATTGAACCAATCACAGTACCGCCCGCATCTGCTACTAGAGCCGATTTCGCGTTTGGCACCTTGCCGTCTTTATCGATGATGCCCGCATCACGGCCAACTCCGACAATCGTGCTCAAGCCATCAAAGAAATCGACAATCAGGAAGATAAGCACGATAAACAGTAGGTCGAACATTTTCTCTGGCGTGAAAGCAGAGAAATCAAAGATAGCGCCGAAGCTGCCAGCCATGCTTGGTGGCATAGCAATGAACTGCTCTGGGATTGGTGCGTTTGAAGTGCCCATGAAGACGTCAGCAAGAATCGTCAACACGATAGCAGAAACGAATGAGATGAACGTTGCTAGCTTGATGTCACGAACCATACAACCCAGTGCGATGAAGATGCTCACGTAAGCGATGATCACTTTTGGATCAGAAATGTCGCCTAAGCCTACCAATACGAATGGGTTAGAAACGATGATGCCCGCATTCTTAAGACCTAAGAAAGCAATGAACAGTCCGAGAGACACGGTAATCGCCAACTTCAAATCTTCAGGAATCGATTCAATCATCGATTTACGAATATTGGTCAATGAGAACGCAAGGTACAAAATACCAGATAGGAAGATACCGAACAGCGCTTCATTCCAAAGCACGGCAACAGATCCACTTAACAGCAGACCTTTGAAAAAGCCGTTCATACTCATGCCCGGCGCTAGCATTACAGGGTAGTTGCCCCAAATGCCCATAATTAGGGTTGCGATTGCCGCAGACAGAGCCGTTGCAGTAAACACGGCACCTTTGTCCATGCCTGGAATATCACCCAAAATTGCTGGGTTAACCGCCAGAATGTAACTCATCGCCAAGAAAGTAATGAAACCCGCATACAGCTCAGTGCCAATCGTGGTTTTTCTTTCAGTGATTTTAAACATCGAATCAAGCGAGCCAGAGGTGTTCTGGGCTTTCAGGGTGGAATCGGTACTCACAACAAAACCTATGCAATAAATTAAGAATTTGGTGATTCAAATGCTGTGAGAATAGAGAGGTCTCTACACTAAAAACTGTAGTCACCAAGGTAGGCTCGGTAGTAGAAACATTTGATCCATTTCATCAAACATATACAGCATTTAATCGTTTGCGCGGATTGTAAGGATTGAGATTAAAACTTCAACAAATTTTGTCCAGATCACATAAAAAAGTACCGATGACGAGTCATTGCATTTATACAAAGATCTTTGAGAAGATCATTTGCTGATAAATAACGATCAAGCCAGTTGTTCTCAATCATCTAAATATGCTACTCTTCGCCTCCATTTTTCTGACCTAATTTTCACCAGTTGCTTCTATTAGTTTTACTCGTTATCTCTTTATAGACGTAACCAACGGCACAATTAGTAGATGCGCCATCGGAACAAAAATTAGAGTCAGTGCTATCTTTTAAAGTGTAGGTTTATTGCCTTCACTCAATCCAACCAACAGTGGAAATATACAGATGGGCAAAGGTACTCTTTACATCGTATCTGCACCTAGTGGCGCAGGTAAGTCGAGCTTGATCTCAGCAATGCTAGAAACCAATCCAACCTACGCAATGAAGGTATCTGTTTCACACACCACTCGCGGTATGCGCCCTGGTGAAGAAAATGGTGTTCACTACCACTTCGTAGAGAAGCATCATTTTGAAGACCTTATTACTAAAGGTGAATTCCTAGAGTACGCTGAAGTGTTCGGCAACTACTACGGTACTTCACGCGTTTGGATTGAAGAAAACCTAAACCGCGGTATCGATGTATTCCTAGATATCGACTGGCAAGGTGCTCGTCAGATCCGTGAACAAATGCCTCAAGCGAAGAGTGTATTCATTCTTCCACCATCAAATGGTGAACTAGAGCGTCGTTTGAATGTTCGCGGTCAAGACAGCGACGAAGTTATTGCGAAACGCATGAGCGAAGCAAAATCAGAGATTTCTCACTATGCAGAATATGATTATGTGATCGTGAATGACGACTTTGATGCAGCCCTAATGGACTTCAGAGCTATCATTCGTGCGGAACGCTTAAAAGAAGATAAGCAAGCAGCGAAATACAGCGGCATGCTTACTGCTTTATTAGCGGAATAATCTAGATCCCCTAGATTTTCTATTGAGATAAGTATACGGTGATCTAGAAAGTATCTAGTTAAACTTGTATACTTTCTCGTCATCAAAAATTTATTAGTTAATTACTATTTGGAGTCCTCATGGCACGCGTAACTGTTCAAGACGCTGTTGAAAAAGTTGGCAACCGTTTCGACCTAGTTCTTATTGCGGCTCGCCGCGCACGTCAAATGCAAACTGGCGGTAAAGATTCACTAGTGCCTGAAGAAAACGATAAGCCAACGGTTATCGCTCTTCGCGAAATCGAAGAAGGTCTTATCACTAAAGACGTACTAGATGCTCGTGAACGTCAAGAGCAACAAGAGCAAGAGGCGGCTGAACTTGCAGCAGTAAGCAGCATCGCTCACACTCGTTAGCTCATATTCGCAAAAAGCGTCATTCGAACTAATTAACCTTCCGGGCCTTTAATTTGTATCTATTCGATAGCCTCAAAGACGTTGCCCAAGAATACCTAACAGAGCCTCAAATTGAGGCTCTGCGTCAATCTTATGTGGTAGCGAGAGACGCCCATGAAGGGCAAACCCGCTCAAGCGGTGAACCATACATTATCCACCCTGTAGCTGTTTCAAGAATCCTGGCAGAAATGCGTCTGGATATCGAAACCCTGCAAGCTGCTCTGCTTCATGATGTCATCGAAGACTGTGATGTCACTAAAGAAGATCTAGAGGAAAAATTTGGCAATACCGTTGCTGAATTGGTTGATGGTGTATCTAAGCTGGATAAGCTTAAATTTCGTGATCGCAAAGAAGCGCAAGCAGAGAACTTCCGCAAGATGGTTCTCGCCATGGTGCAAGACATCCGCGTTATCTTGATCAAATTAGCTGACCGTACTCACAACATGCGCACGCTTGGGGCACTTCGTCCTGACAAAAAGCGTCGTATTGCTCGTGAAACCCTAGAGATTTATTCTCCACTAGCTCACCGTCTTGGTATTCATAACATCAAGACCGAACTAGAAGAGCTGGGCTTTGAAGCCCTCTATCCTAACCGTTATCGCGTACTTAAAAACGTAGTGAAAGCTGCGCGTGGTAACCGTAAGGAAATGATCCAACGTATCCATAGCGAAATTGAAGGCCGCCTTGAAGAGGTCGGTTTGCCTGCTCGCGTACTTGGTCGTGAAAAAAACCTGTTCTCCATCTACAACAAGATGAAAACTAAAGAGCAGCGCTTCCACACCATTATGGACATCTACGCTTTCCGCGTCGTGGTTGATACCCCAGATACTTGTTATCGCGTACTTGGTCAGGCTCACAGCCTGTACAAGCCTCGCCCTGGCCGCATGAAAGATTACATTGCGGTACCAAAAGCCAACGGCTACCAATCTCTGCACACGTCAATGATCGGCCCTCACGGGGTGCCAGTTGAGGTTCAGATCCGTACTGAAGATATGGATCAAATGGCAGACAAAGGTGTCGCAGCGCACTGGTCTTACAAAGGCAACGGCTCACGCAGCAGTAATGGCACAACCGCACAGGTTAAAGCACAACGTTGGATGCAGAGCTTACTTGAGCTGCAACAAAGCGCGGGTAACTCATTCGAATTCATTGAAAACGTTAAGTCTGATCTGTTCCCAGATGAGATCTTCGTGTTCACGCCGAAGGGTCGCATTGTCGAGCTTCCGGCAGGCGCAACAGCGGTCGATTTTGCTTACGCGGTGCATACCGATGTCGGCAACATGTGTGTAGGTGCTCGTGTAGACATGAACCCTTACCCACTCAGCAAATCGCTGAAGAACGGTCAAACTATTGAGATCATCAGTGCTCCGGGCGCACGTCCGAATGCAGCATGGCTCAACTACGTAGTGACCTCACGCGCACGTACAAAGATCCGTCAGGTTCTAAAAACCATGCGTCGTGAAGAGTCGATCACGCTAGGCCGTCGTTTACTGAATCATGCACTTGGCGAACACTCTATTGCCGATATCGGCCAAGAGAATATTGACCATGTATTGTCTGACTTACGCCTAGAAAGCGTTGAAGACTTACTGGCGTCGATTGGTCTTGGTGAGCTGATGAGTATCGTAATTGCTCGTCGTCTGCTTGGTGATGCTGACGAACTGACTGAAGTAGAAAACAACAGTGACACACCAAGGAAGAAATTGGCTATCCGTGGTGCTGAAGGTCTACTACTGACGTTCGCTAACTGTTGTCACCCAATTCCAGATGATCACATCATTGCCCATGTATCGCCAGGTCGTGGCCTTGTGGTTCACCGTGAAACGTGTCCAAACGTTCGTGGTTACCAGAAAGAACCAGACAAATACATGGCGGTTGAATGGTCTGACGATTACGACCAAGAGTTCACTGCTGAACTTCAGGTTGATCTGCAGAATCACCAAGGTGCACTGGCTGAGTTAACTAACGTTATCTCGAAAACAGGCTCGAACATTCACGGTATTTCAACTGAAGAACGTGATGGACGCCTGTACACAGTGACTATCTTGCTGACCACCAAAGATCGTGTTCATCTTGCAAGTATTATGAAAAAGCTACGTGTGATGCCACACGCGCTGAAAGTAAGACGTCGTAAGAACTAACGTTTAAACTTGATAATAGTTTTGCCAAGAATTTAAATCCCCTTAATGCTTTATCGCTTAAGGGGATTTTTATAACCGTAATCCTAGTATTTACCGCGCTCCCTCCCATTCCTGCCTGTACAAAAATCCAGTAAAATGCTTGAATAGATCATCTCTCTTACGTTTATGAGCCTTGTTATGTCACAGCTTTTATCTGCTATCCCTCTCAACTCTTTATCTGGAGTCGGCGCTAAAGTCGCAGAGAAACTGGAAAAGGTTGGGCTTAACAACGTACAAGACCTACTGTTTCACCTCCCTTTGCGCTATGAAGATAGAACACGTATCTACCCAATCGTAAAACTGCACGCTGGCCTTTGGGCTGCAGTACAAGGCAAGGTCATGCATGTCGATACCATTTTCGGTAAACGTAAGATGTTGGCGGTAAAGATCAGTGATGGTAACGGCACCATTACTCTGCGCTTTTTCAACTTTACTGCCGGTATGAAGAACAACTTTGCCGAAGGCAAACAAGTCCATGCCTACGGTGAAATCAAGCGCGGTAATATGGGACTTGAGATCGTCCATCCTGACTACAAGTTCTTTGCACCAAGGCAACAGCCAGACGTTGAAGCCAATCTGACTCCGGTGTACCCAACCACCGAAGGGCTAAGACAAGTCACGCTGCGTAATCTTACCGATCAAGCCTTAGAGCTAATCGACAAGGCCGCAGTTAACGAGCTTCTCCCATCAGGTTTATACGACCACCAAATTACCCTCGCACAAGCACTGCATACCATTCACAGGCCGCCCCCGGGCATTGACCTAGAGCTGTTTGATGAAGGCAAGCACCCTGCGCAACTGCGCCTAATTATGGAAGAGCTACTGGCTCAAAACCTGTCTATGTTGTCTGTTCGTAGCAAAGGGCAGCAAGACAAGGCAATGCCTTTTCCTCCAGTAAACACCCTTAAAGATAAGCTACTGGCTCAGCTGCCGTTTTCACCAACCAATGCCCAAGCACGAGTGACCAAAGAGATCGAAGCTGACTTGGAAAAGCCGCATCCTATGATGCGTTTAGTGCAAGGTGATGTGGGCTCTGGTAAAACCTTAGTCGCTGCACTGGCGGCGGTTCGCGCATTGGAACACGGTCAACAAGTAGCACTTATGGCACCCACTGAACTACTCGCAGAACAACACGCGATTAACTTTGCCAACTGGTTTGAGGCAATGGGTATTCAAGTTGGATGGCTAGCAGGTAAGCTCAAAGGCAAAGCTCGTGAAACTGAACTAACACGTATTGCCAGTGGCGAAGCGCAAATGGTGGTCGGTACTCATGCCCTGTTCCAAGAGCATGTCGAGTTCAAAAACCTTGGTTTAGTGATCATTGATGAACAGCACCGATTTGGTGTCCACCAGCGATTAGAGCTACGTGAGAAAGGCGCAAAGCAAGGCTACTACCCCCATCAGTTGGTCATGACCGCTACCCCAATCCCACGAACGTTAGCAATGACGGCCTATGCCGACCTTGAAACTTCGATTATTGATGAACTGCCACCGGGACGAACCCCAATTCAAACCGTGGCAATTCCTGATACCAAGCGCGATGACATTGTTGAACGTGTGAAAAATGCGTGTCTCAATGAAGGCAAACAAGCCTACTGGGTATGTACGCTGATTGATGAATCGGAAGTACTGGAAGCTCAAGCTGCAGCTGATACAGCAGAAGAGCTACAACGCAAACTGCCTGACGTAAAAATTGGTTTAGTCCATGGCCGTATGAAACCCGCCGAGAAACAAGCGGTGATGCGCGAGTTCAAAGAGAACAAGCTGCATCTATTGGTTGCGACAACCGTGATTGAAGTGGGTGTGGATGTTCCGAATTCGAGCTTAATGATCATCGAGAACCCAGAACGTCTTGGCCTAGCGCAACTGCATCAACTGCGTGGCCGTGTCGGCCGAGGTTCGGTCGCAAGTCATTGTGTATTGTTGTATCACTCTCCGCTGTCTAAAACCGCTCAGAAACGCCTAGGTGTGCTACGTGAAAGTAACGATGGCTTTGTGATTGCACAGCGCGACTTAGAAATCCGTGGCCCCGGTGAATTGCTCGGTACCAAACAAACTGGCTTGGCTGATTTCAAGATCGCCGATCTAATTCGTGACCAACGTTTGATACCTGAAGTGCAGCGTATTGCGCGTCATATTCACGATAGCTACCCAGACAACGCCAAGGCGATCATCAACCGCTGGCTAGGCGAGCGCGATGTTTATTCCAAGGCTTAGCTAACGCTGAGACTGCATAAAAAGACAAAAAGGCTTCCCTTCAAGGAAGCCTTTTTAGTGCTAGTAAACTTTCAGATCTAGGGCTTAACAGGGAAACTGATCTGCGCTTTTAAGCCACCTTCACTACGATTATTCACGACTACCGCACCTTGATGTTGGCTGACAATACGTTTCACAATCGCTAAGCCTAAACCTGTTCCTTCGCTACCACGAGCCGTGTCACCACGCGTGAACGGTTCAAACAACTTCCCGATCTGATCCTGCGGGATACCTGGACCATTATCTTCTACCGTCACCCAAGCAAGCTTGTTATCCGCCGTCATACCAGTTGATACCTTGACCCAACCATTACCGTAACGCAGCGCATTCACCACCAAGTTGCTCACAGCACGCTTCATTGCGATCGGGTTGCCCAACGCAGGTTTCATGGTTTCTGGAATATCGGTTTCAATCTGGACCTCATAGCCACCTTCAGAGCTAGAGACTTCTCGCGCAATATCATCGACAAACACCGCTTGGAATGAGTCTCTGTCAACAGGCTTTAGGTAATCCATGAACTGACTGATGATCTCGTTACACTCTTCGGTATCACTGATGATGCCTTCCGCCAAATAGCTGTCTTCTGGCGACATCATCTCGGTTGCTAAGCGAATACGCGTTAACGGAGTACGTAAATCATGGCTGATACCCGCCATCAACAAGGCGCGGTCTTCTTCTAGCTCTTGGATGCCTTTCGACATCTGGTTAAAGGCTCGAGTTACCGAGCGAATCTCTTGTGCGCCTTGAACTGGCAATGGCGGTGGAATATCACCTCGCCCGACACCTTGCGCCGCTTTCTCTAGCGCTATCAACGGACGGTTTTGCAATCGGATAAACAGCCAACCACCTGCGACAATCAACAGCGCCATGATCAGACTGTTACGAAACAGTGGTGCAAAATCCTCTTCTTGCAGCTCTGATAACGGAATACGAATTAAAGAGTTGGGTAACTGCGCAATGTCCATCCAAAGCACATAGCTCTCTTTACCCAAGATCAGCCGCACTTCAGTTTCAGAACCCAGCTCCTTGGTCATCTCCTCACTCATCAGGTCGATTGCGACCGCATGGTAATACTCACCCGCCGCTTCGCTGTCCTTGGCGTGAACGGTTACCCCGAGCTGTTCAAGCACACGCTGACGCAATGGCGCATCGATCTCGATATCACTGCCTTGGTCCAATACCAGGTTTAGCTCGTGAGCCAAAATCTTATTAAACTGCTGCAAACTTGGCATCAACGCATAGTTAAACACCGCGTAATAAGAAAAAATTTGGCTAGCGACCAATAGCGTTAAGAAAAGCACTATCGACTGAGTAAAGGAGCTACGTATACGCATGGGGTACCCGAGATGTAGAAAGATAAAGAAAGTGTTATATGACTATAACTCTAAACCATTGTGCTGAATAGAAAACGGGCCATCGCATATTAATGAGATGACCCGTAAGATTCACAGAATCGATAAAGCTACTGTAGAGCTTATTAAGCTGAATTACACAGCTTTGCCATCTGGAACGAATACATAACCCAAGCCCCACACCGTTTGGATGTAGCGAGGTTTGCTTGGATCTTCTTCAACTAGACGACGCAGACGTGAAATCTGAACATCGATAGAACGTTCCATTGCTGAATACTCACGGCCACGAGCCATGTTCATTAGCTTATCGCGAGACATTGGCTCACGAGCATTCGTTACCAAGGACTTAAGAACCGCAAATTCACCCGAAGTAAGCGGCATTGGCTCTTCACCACGGAACATTTCACGTGTACCTAGGTTCAAGCGGAACTCACCAAAGGCAACCACAGATTCTTCTGTGCTTGGCGCTCCCGGAGCTTCAATCACTTGGCGGCGCAGTACCGCTTTGATACGAGCAAGCAGTTCACGCGGGTTAAATGGTTTTGGCAGGTAATCATCAGCACCCACTTCCAAGCCCACAATGCGATCCACTTCATCACCCTTTGCCGTCAACATAAGGATAGGCAGCGAGTTGTTTGCGTTTCGTAGACGACGACAGATCGATAGACCATCTTCGCCCGGCAACATTAAATCCAATACCATCAAGTGAAAATTTTCACGGGTTAACAGGCGGTCCATCTGCTCACTGTTTGCCACGCTACGCACTTGAAAGCCTTGCTCTGACAGATAGCGTTCTAGTAATGCACGTAGACGAGCATCGTCATCGACCACTAAAATTTTGTAGTTTTCTTGCATGTAATGGTTCCACCTATTAAAGCTCAAACCTAAGGTTAAGCATTCTTGGTAAATTGTATATTGGTATAAGACATTAAAAATGTAACATTATTGGAGAAAAAGTCGCCTAAATAATTGTTAACGTATGTTGCCTTTCTATATATTCTATCTTAGATCATCATTTCATTAAGTCAGATTTATGAAAACCAAACTTATTACTCGAGAAGGTTATAACAAGCTCAAAGCAGAACATGACCACTTATGGCACGAGAAACGCCCTGAAATTACTAAGATAGTCACTTGGGCGGCAAGCCTTGGAGATCGCTCAGAAAACGCAGATTACACCTTCAACAAGCGTTTGCTTCGTCAGATTGATCGCCGAGTGCGTTTCTTACGCAAGTTCCTACCTGATGTCACGATCGTGGATTACTCGCCACAACAAGAAGGTAAGGTATTTTTCGGTGCTTGGGTCGAAATTGAGAATGATGATGGGGAAATTAAGAAGTTTCGAATTGTCGGCCCAGAAGAGATCTACGGCGATGCTAAAGGCTATATCTCTATCGACTCACCAATGGCTAGAGCTCTGCTCAAGAAAGAAGTGGATGATGAGTTTACGGTAAAAACACCAGAAGGCGACAAAGAGTGGTTCATTAACTCAATTTGCTACGCAGACAACGAATAACCAAACCTAATAAACACCTAGCGATGAGCTGAGTGTTCAAGCAAACCCAAACTCCAGATAAAAGAAAACCCCGCAAGGCTTTCGCCTAGCGGGGTTAAGTCTCTATCGCAGCAATCCGGCTACTGTTTATCTCTTCGAGATAAGGTGCTCCCTGCATCTTTCCTTGATAGTGGCTAAATCCTTTAACCAATTTCCTTTTTGTTCATCGCCATCCTAGCGGTGTCCATTCTAGCCTGTCATCCTGACTGGCGAATCTCATCCAGAGATTATCACTTCCTTGCTGACCACTCATCCTAAGTAATCAAATCTTCATCCTGAAGATACCTAGTCCATTAGGCTTTTTCCTGTTCCTGCCAACTCCCTGTCGACAAGTTAAATATTACGGCAAATGGCCGTGTTTCCTAGATAGTCTTAAAAAACATTTCAGGTGAGAAATACGCCCACAAACACACAATCAAATAAAATCAGCAACTTAGTTTAACATCAAGACGATTTCATCGGTCTAAAGCGACTTAGTCTCACATCACTTGTAAGAGATCTCGCACAAAGCGGGTATCACAAACGGAAATTCGACTTCTGACAGGATAATTACACAGCCAAAGCTAGAAAAAGCGTACGCTCACCCCCATGTATTTGTCATGATATTAAATAAGAGATTCATCGGATGAGCCAAGCTATCTGTCGACTGATCGCTGAAGAACTGAATGTCCGTTCTGAGCAAGTCACTGCCGCAGTAAACCTAATTGACGACGGTAACACCGTTCCCTTTATTGCCCGCTACCGTAAAGAAGTTACGGGTGGCTTAGACGATACCCAACTACGTAACCTTGATAGCCGCCTTTCATACCTTCGCGAGCTAGACGATCGTCGCCAAACAATTCTTAAGTCGATTCAAGACCAAGGAAAACTCACGCCAGAACTCGAGCGTGATATCACTCAAGCAGACAGCAAGACTCGCCTAGAAGATTTATACCTGCCATACAAACCAAAGCGCCGTACTAAAGGCCAGATCGCGATTGAAGCGGGCTTAGAACCACTTGCCGACACACTGTGGAATGAACCACAGCACGATCCAGAAACGGAAGCGGCGAACTTCATCAGCAACGATAAAGGCATTGCCGATACCAAAGCTGCTCTCGATGGTGCTCGTGCGATCATCATGGAACGCATTGCGGAAGACGCAAACCTACTAGAAAAGATTCGCCAACACCTAACACGCAACTCAGAGCTAGTCGCTCGTGTAGTGACAGGTAAAGAGCAAGAAGGCGAGAAGTTCAAAGACTACTTCGAGCACAACGAAACACTCAGCAAAGTGCCGTCACATCGTGCTCTTGCCATGCTACGAGGCCGTAATGAAGGCTTCTTAACACTGGCAATGAACGCAGACCCAGAGCAAGAAGAAGGTGTACGTGGTTCATACTGTGAGAACATTATCTCTGATCACTACGGCATTACCCTAAGCAGCGCACCTGCGGATGCTTGGCGTAAGCAAGTGATTAGCTGGGCATGGCGCATCAAGGTTTCTATGCACATGGAAACTGAATTGATGGGCGCAATGAAAGAGCGTGCAGAGATCGAAGCGATTGAAGTATTCGCAACCAACCTAAAAGACCTACTCATGGCAGCGCCAGCTGGTCCTCGAGCAACCTTAGGCTTGGACCCAGGTTTACGCACCGGTTCGAAAATCGCTGTCGTGGATTCAACCGGTAAGGTTTTGGCAACAGAAACTATTTACCCTCACCCACCTCAAAAGCAATACGACAAATCGGCACACGTGGTTGAGCAGATGGTTCGTCAATTCAATGTTGATTTGATTGCGATTGGTAACGGTACGGCTTCACGCGAAACCGACAGCTTTGTGGCTGACGTAATTAAACGCGGCAACCTAAAAGCGCAAAAGATCATTGTTAGCGAAGCGGGCGCATCGGTGTATTCCGCATCTGAACTAGCTGCAAAAGAGTTCCCGAACATGGATGTATCAATTCGTGGTGCGGTGTCTATTGCTCGTCGTCTGCAAGATCCACTGGCAGAGCTAGTGAAGATTGACCCTAAATCGATCGGTGTGGGCCAATACCAACACGATGTGAGCCAAACTATGCTCGCTAAGCGCCTAGATGCGATTGTCGAAGACTGTGTAAACGCGGTTGGTGTTGATGTGAATACAGCGTCTGCCGCACTGTTAACTCGTGTTGCTGGCCTTTCTAACACCATCGCCCAGAACATCGTGGACTTCCGTGATGAAAACGGTCGCTTCGAAGCGCGTACAACACTGAAAAAGGTCGCTCGTTTAGGGCCAAAAGCGTTTGAACAGTGTGCGGGTTTCCTAAGAATCATGGATGGTAAGAATCCGTTAGATGCATCATCGGTTCACCCAGAAGCTTACCCATTGGTGAAAGCCATCGCCGAGAAAAACCAGAAAGACATCAAGTCTCTGGTGGGTAATACAGACTTCTTACGTGGTTTACAAGCGGTTGATTACACCAATGAGAACTTCGGTGTACCAACGGTAACCGACATCATCAAGGAGCTGGATAAGCCGGGTCGAGATCCTCGTCCTGAATTCAAGACAGCAACCTTCGCCGATGGCGTAAATAGCATGTCTGACCTAGAACCCGGCATGATCTTAGAAGGTGTGGTTTCAAACGTAGCTAACTTTGGCGCCTTCGTTGACATTGGCGTTCACCAAGACGGTTTAGTACATATATCAGCGCTAACCGATCGTTTTGTGTCTGATCCTCATGAAGTCGTGAAAACGGGAGAAATCGTCAAAGTGAAGGTGATGGAAGTGGATGTTCAACGTAAACGTATTGCACTAAGCATGCGTATGAAAGATGAACCCGGCCAAGACAACCGTGCACAACGTTCAAGTACACCTCGCACGCAAAACCGCCCGAACCAAAGCTCACAAGGTGGACAACGCCGCCGTGAGGAACCGCAACAAAACGCGGCGATGGGTGGTGCTTTTGCCGCTGCCTTTGCTAAAGCGAAAAAATAATCCGTTAACACATCTGAAAAACTGATTCGCCTAAAACAAAAAACCTGCATCCCTTAGGGTATGCAGGTTTTTATTATGTGTTCAAAAAAGACATCGAAGTTTGGTTGGGTCATAAGTTTTCGATTTATAACACAACCAGCATTCCTGATGGAGCATGAGGCGCAACAGCATGACCATAATGATATTTTATGACCTTACGTCGCTTCTCCATCTGTCCCTCTTGAATCGCCGCATCTAAAACATGCTTTGGCAGGCGGAAACGCATGGTATAGCCCTTTCCTTGATCAGCACTGTATGTTTTCAGTGCCAATAAGCTGAACAGCCGATCAAAAGGGTCTTGTGGCTCTTCTTGGCTAACCGAATTGGCCTCTGACTCGTTCTCCATTTCATAACCTGGATGGTCTGAAGGATCCCAAGCCGACTGCTGCCTTCGTTTATCGTCTGATTTTACCTTACGCTCTGCATTGGTTCTCGCCAATGCTACTGCGGGAGCAACAGGCTCTCGGACTCTATTATCACGCGCAACTTGCTCTGTTTGCACATTAACGGACGGGGCGATTAGTGGCACACTCACTGCAGTTGCAGGTGACACAATCATCGCGAACTCTCCTCAAGAATCGCCCATCGTTTTTGCTATAACGCTGTTGTACTGTGAGTCAGCACAACAGGCATAGCCCAACTTACCGCAATCAGCTCAGGAGAGAGTTAGGTCTGAGTATCATGCTGTGCATTGGTGTTATACCAATCGTAGTAAATAACTGCTCATCCTAGCTTGTTAAAATGCTCGATAACTGCGTTAGAACTTTTGATTGTAGAATAACTACTTATCAAAACTACTTGTCAAAAAAAAAGCTGCCTTGTTCTCAAGCCTTTTTCCTACGCTATTTTTGAACACTTACTTACTGTGATTGGTATTAGCTTATATATCGACCAAGCCGGATATATATTTAGCAATTATTTTTGTGCGAAGCTGACAAGCTCACTGCAAAAGGCATCCGCTTCGGTCATAAACGGTGCATGCGAAGACTGGGTAAATATGTATTGCTCGGTATGAGGCAAGGCTGTGCCTAAGTCTTTCGCAACCTTGATTGGCACCAATCCATCTAATCGACCATACAAGCGTAGCATTGGTACTGAAATCTCAGGCAGTTGTTCACGCAGATCGACATCCGACAGCATCTTTAATCCTGCCAATAATGAGTCAGGGTTCGGCAACGGGCGAGACAGCACCGCTTGCTTGAGTTGTTTTACATCTTGCCTTGCTGAAGGGCTGCCCATGGCTTGCAATGCCATAAAGCGTTCGATGGTGGTTTGGAAATCTTCAACCAGTTGCTCGGTGAATGCGCTTAATACGTTGGGCTGAATGCCTCGCCATAACACGGGCTCTTTTGCAGCGGCGAATTTGGGAGAACTGGCGACAGTCACCAGCTTGCTCACGTAATCTGAGTGATGGAGAGCCATGTGCGTTGCGACCAAGCCTCCAAGTGACCAACCCACCCAAATCGCTTGCTTTGGTGCTTCGGCCAAAAGCTGCTGAGCAATCTCTTCAAGATCTTGAGCGTGGCAGTGCGCGCTGTGTCCATACCCTGGTAAATCGACAACATGCACTCGAAAATCAGCTTGTAATGCATTAACGGTTTGTTGCCATACCGCACCGTTCATTCCCCAGCCGTGAACCAGTACTAAATCAGGCCCTTGCCCAGAAACATGCCAATATAACGCGTCACTCATTCTCAATATTCCCTACTTTTTCCATCAGCGATAATCCGCGCTTTTCAGTATGGTGAGCAAAAGGAACACCATAACCCAAAAGCATCACGAGCTATGTTATCCGATTGGCTACAAAAACACACACCACGTCTGGTCACACCTCAATGCCACCTGTGCAAACTTGATAAACTGCCCAGTGATACACATCCTCGATGGTGCAATTCTTGTCTCAAACTCTTTCAGCCAGTACCACGCTGCCAACGATGTGGTTTAAAAACACTGCTCACAGTAGAGCAGTGCGGACAGTGCTTATCTCAACCTCCACCTTGGCATCGCCTCTACTGTGTCGGCGATTACACCTTCCCTACAGCAGGTTACATTCAGCAAATGAAGTACGCTGATAAGTTTTGGTTTGCACGTGATCTATCTAAGCTATTGGCATCACGTATCGAATATCCTGCTCCGCTGATCACCAGCGTGCCGCTGCATTGGCGTCGATATACTCATCGCGGCTTTAATCAAAGTAAGCTGCTAGCCGACTACACGGCTCAAGAGCTTGGCGTTGAAAGTGATGTGCTCTTTCGTCGAATTCGCTCAACGGCTTCCCAGCAGGGGCTGACTAAATCCGCACGATTACACAATCTAAAGAGCGCTTTTGCGCTGCGAAAACAAGACGTTCAAGGAACTATCCCCTCTCACGTCGCGATAATTGATGATGTTGTAACCACCGGCAGTACTGTGTATCAATTATGCCAATTACTACTTGAAGTGGACGTTAAAAGGATTGATATTTACTGCATCTGCCGCACTCCTGAGCCCTCTGGATAAAAGCTGTGAATCACTACTTGTACAGCAATCCAACAAAAAAGGGCTGAATTACAAATCTGACAGGAGTAGAATGGCGCTAATAACCTACAAATCTACTCAGGTATTCGTCGTGTCAAATATTACTATTACAGAAACAGCTCAAACTCATTTTGCCAATCTGCTGTCACAGCAGCCTGAAGGTACAAACATTCGTGTGTTCGTGGTAAACCCGGGTACACAAAACGCAGAGTGTGGTGTTTCTTACTGCCCAACAGATGCTATCGAAGCGTCTGACACAGAGCTTAAATTCGAAGCTTTCTCTGCATACGTAGATGAGCTAAGCCTACCGTTCCTAGATGAAGCTGAAATTGACTTCGTTACTGACAAAATGGGCTCTCAGCTAACGCTTAAAGCACCAAACGCTAAGATGCGTAAAGTCGCAGACGATGCACCACTTCTAGAACGTGTTGAATACGCAATTCAAACACAAGTTAACCCGCAACTTGCTGGTCACGGCGGTCACGTTAGCTTGGTAGAAATCACTGAAGACGGCGCAGCTATTGTAGCATTCGGTGGTGGTTGTAACGGTTGTTCTATGGTTGATGTAACGCTAAAAGAAGGCATCGAGAAAGAACTTCTTCAACAGTTTGAAGGTGAACTGACTGCTGTTCGTGATGCAACTGAGCACGATCGTGGTGAGCACTCTTACTACTAATCACTGATTTAGTGTTAGTTGTTATTTGAAAGGTTGATGCGCAAGCATCAACCTTTTTTGTTATGTGGATAAGCAAGTTAGGACTATCGCGTTCTCTCTATACTCTTTTGCTATACAACCATATTTTCACCTCGTTACCATCTTGAGTAAGGTATTCAAGTGATCGTAATCGATTCCTGCTTCAATAATTTTCGGATATGAAAACTCGGATCTAGGAACTCAAGGTCATTTCCCCTATATTAGAATGACTTTATAAGAAAGAATTCCAATGAGCTAAGGAGCGAGCGCAATGACGAAAAGGACCAAGCCAGAGATTTTGGCTAAACAAACTGTCGCTCAATCAAGACTATTCTCTATCGAGTCTCTCGACTTACGCTTTTCAAACGGCGAAGAGCGCACTTACGAACGCATGAAGCCCAGCGGGCGCAACGCAGTGATGATGGTTCCTATTACTGAGCAAGGCGATATTCTATTAGTACGTGAATATGCAGCGGGAACTGAACGCTACGAACTTGGCTTTCCAAAAGGGCTGATTGATCCAGGTGAGCAGCCAAACGAAGCCGCCATTCGCGAACTCAAAGAAGAGATAGGCTTCGGTGCCAACAAGCTTACTCCGCTGAAGGAAGTGATCCTTGCACCCTCTTACTTCTCTAGCAAAATGACGCTGTTTATTGCAGAAGACCTCTACCCAGAAAAGCTAGAAGGTGATGAGCCAGAGCCTCTCGATATTGTGCGCTGGCCACTTGCTCAAGCCGAAGAACTGTTAACACATCTCGATTTCTGTGAGGCTCGGAGTATTACAGCCCTGCTTTTAAGCCTTCGTGTATTAAACAATAACTAGAACATTCAGGCTCGCTCTAAGAGTAAGAGAACATTTATGCCAATAACAAAAGATTTGTCTCACCTCCTACCCTCTGTCATTGAGATTGCTCGCTCTGCTGGTCAACTCATCTTAGAGATCTACGAGAAAAAGGATTACGAAGAGTTCATTAAGAGTGATGACACTCCAGTAACCAGTGCCGATCTTGCAGCACATAAGCTGATATTAAAAAAACTCAGTGAATTGACGCCTGATATTCCCGTATTATCCGAAGAAGACGCCGACATCAGCCTAGAGCAACGCTCTCAATGGGATCGCTACTGGTTAGTTGACCCACTGGACGGCACCCAGGAGTTCATCGCACGAAGTGGTGATTTCGCGACAATTATCGCCCTAATCGAGCATAACAAGCCAGTGATGGGCGTGGTATACGCACCCGTTTCAGGTGTGAGCTATTACGCTTACAGTGGCAAAGGCGCTTGGAAGATCCCAGACCTTAATGACAGCGTGAAAATCAAAACGCATCGTCACGAGCTGCCAAACCAGTCAATCGCCATGGCGATCAGCCGTCGCCAGGACATCAATCGCATCACTAGCCGTATGAGCTCAGCATGGAATTATGATTTGGTTCCTCTAGGCTCAGCAGCGCTTAAGGCCTGTTTAGTCGCAGAAGGCGCTGTGGATTGTTATCTGCGCCTTGGACCAACCGGAGAGTGGGATACCGCCGCAACGCAGTGCATTGTTGAAGAAGCTGGCGGACGTATCTTAAGTACTCAACTAGAACCGCTTTCGTACAATGAAAGAGAAACGCTAGAAAACCCGAACTTCATTGTACTCGGTGATGCAGATTTACCGTGGGTAGAAATTTTGCAAGGCAAAGACTAGGCGAGTTTGCTCCCTTTAACTGTCAGATATCCTCTAGATTCTCAGAACAAACAAAACGGGCACCTCAGTGAGGTGCCCGTTTTTTATATCTCGTAATTTAGTGACCCTTAGCCGTTTAGCTAAAAACGACCTTGATAAGTAAACTGGTACTTACCTTGGCTATCAGGATTACCCAACCATTTAAGCTGATTTTGCATCGTTGGCGGGAATTCAACACCCGGTTTAAACCACGCTGCAGATGTGTAGCGCTGGTTAGATGTTAGACTCGCTGAGAACTCACTGTCTACTTGAGTGCTCTTCTGAACGCCTTTGGCTGCAATTGTACTGTCTTCACAGGTTATGTCCGCAATCACAGGACCAAGGTCTAACGAACCAACAGGTGAATCGACTGCAGCACCAGACCAAGCCACAGTACCTTCACCAGACTGACACCAAGGTTGAGCATGAACCGCATGCTTGATCGTCAGCTCAACCTTTCCACCAATTGAAACCGGGACTGGAATGGCTGGGGCGTATTTCATCACGTTCATAGCAGGCATTGAGGCCACTAAGTTCTCTGCATACGCGCCACTCATGCTGTACCCGACACGCCCTTTACCTGACAAGTTCATGTCGCTGTTACGACCAAAACGAACCGCTAATTCAGCTTTGGCTTGGAAGAGTTTAGAGAACTGAAAGTCCCACTGTACTGAACCGTAATTAACACGCTGCCAGGCGATATTATTGGCGCTGCCCTGCCAAACCGTTCCTTCAACACCTTCAATATTCAAGCCACGCACAGCCGGTGCATGTTTGAGTACAAAAGAGGCCGGTAGATGCAGCAACAGACTAACCGAGAAAAAGACAATAAAGATGCCGCCAAAAAGTAAACCTAACTTCAAAGATAAACCGCGTTTCACATTAACCTCGTTTAAACTGTAGTCGGTTGACCTCAATAACCCCTGGGTTATCGGAGCGATCAATGTCCATAAACTCAACTTCGACACCCTGCTTCTCTTTCAAGTATGTCAGCCAATCTAAGAACTGATTAAAAGGCACAGGTTTCACCCAGACTTGCAGCATCTCGCCACGTGGTTGCACACGTATCAGCTCGATATTAAAGCGACGCATAGAAGCAGGCACAGATTGATTCAGAGGTTGACTGGCACTAATGCCGCCACTGCCTCGTAGTTCAACCACTTCATTGGCTTTATTGGTTACCCAAGCCAGTAGTTGCTTCTCGCTTTGAATGCGGGTCTGCGCAAGTTCAGCTCGCTGACTGAGTGGCTGGATTAGCCCCCAATAAACGACACCGACCACCAATAGAATTGAGCAACCAATCACTAATCGTTGCTCTCTTTGACTTATTGAAGTCCACCACGCTTGGAGTGGCTCAATCATATTTCTCATCACTGATCTCCTTACGCAGTTTATTGACGGGGTTTAAGGGTAAAGCTACCAAATACGGCATCACCATTACGATTCAATGGCCCTTGCTCAACGGTAAACTTCTCTTCAAGTTTCACTCGCGCAGTCTCGAAATATTGGAAGTCAGTACTTTTCGCTTCCAATCTCACCTCTGAGCGGTTGCCGTCGTAGCGAATACTATTCACTTCGATGGCTTTCACTTGTCCTAAAGTTTCTGGCAGTAACGCTAGCCATCCAAGTAAGGAATCACCATCACCCGAGCCACCATACTTCTTAGCTTCGTCGTTCATCTGGCGCTTAAGGTAGCTGACCGTCGGAATACGTTGCTTGCCCGGAAGTACGCTTCTAAAAATACGTTCACTCTCCGTTCGGTACGCTTCGGCTTGTGCTTCGTACTGCTGAACCTTTAAGACTTGCTGAGTGACGATCACCGCCACCAGCAAACAAGCTGCGATCGCTACTTTTTGCCATACACGCCAGTACTTACTGAATGAAGATTTGGTTTTAAAGGTGCCAGTCAGTAAGTTTACGCCACTTGTAATGGCTTGTTGGCTCAGTAAAGACATCACCAGTTCCGCAGGTTTAGCTCGCCACTCAATGCCACTTTGCAGTTGAACGTCATCACTTGGCAGTGCGGTGTAGCTAAAAATCGTTGGTGATTGCTCTTCGTCATCTAAGGCAACCCAATCGCTTTGTAAGAACATCGCTAGCCACGCCTCATTGATCGACACTGCTTGATAGTTGCTTTGACGCAATAACCAATGTTGGTCGATCTGCAGCGCACTGATGCCCTGATCTTCTAAAGGCAACGCTAAGGTATCAGGCAATACTTTACGAAAGATAATGTTCGCTTCGCGGAAAGTATCCAGCGCCTGCTTAAGCCAATAACGTTCCACACCACACACTGTCGCGTGCGTTGCGTCTTTCTCTAAAATAGTCAGGTGTAAGTCTTCGATATCTTGTGCGACTTCGTCTTCTAATAAAAACGGCAGCATAGAATCGAACTGGCGAGCAGCACCTTTCGGGATCTCAACACGCTTAATTAAGCATTCATTTCCCGGCAATAAAGCGATACAGCTACGCTTTTCAGCGTAAGGCGTTAACTCATCCAGCTGCTCCCAGCTAGACAGTTCGCCACTTGCTATCACTTCTTGTTGGCTTGTCGACCAAACTAACCACTGCACAGGGCTTTGTGGTTCGCTACTCAGTCGAACGGTCAGAAACTCGCTCACTGATTCCTCCAAAACGACGGCGTACTACCGTCACTGTTTCTCGATTACTACTATAGAAAAGCGTCCGTATACGTACACGTGACTGCTCAACTAATACCTCTGCATCTAGCTCAAAATAGGCGCTATCTACAGTTAAATATGCTTTCGCTTTTTTGCTGACTTCGGCACTCACACCCACAATAGCAGGCTCAGCCATAAACGCATCCACCGTATCCCAACCATCGAATGGGCGTTTGTCTATCAGCTGTTTGGCATCCGATTCACTTAAGCCGGGGGCAAACATCGCTTCCAATAACGGCGCCTGCTTTTCCGTAAGAGTATTCACATTCAAACGGAAATCGTCGCTCGGCAGAGCACAAACAAAGGGGCGAACCTTATTCATCACCTCACCAGTGACTTGATAAACCGAGCGTAGCTCGGACTCATCGGCCATTAAGCCATTCGCTGCCAAATAAGATGGCTTCATCGCCTCATAAGTACTGT
Source organism: Vibrio sp. 10N.261.51.C6 (assembly GCF_041471785.1). Lineage (NCBI taxonomy): Bacteria > Pseudomonadati > Pseudomonadota > Gammaproteobacteria > Vibrionales > Vibrionaceae > Vibrio > Vibrio sp. 10N.261.51.C6. The sequence goes on from NZ_JBFRPB010000020.1 coordinate 65,054, forward strand.
CTTCTACACCAGCTGAAGAGGTGGTTCGGGTATCACTATCAACAAATTCCCAGCTTGAATGTGCAATAACCTCGGCCTGATAAGGCTCAACATCTTGGTTTTCCAACAAGGTTTGCCAAACCGTAATTAAATAAGGTGTTTGGTTACTTGAAGTCGTCGCCACACCAGCCAACGCATTGAGATTAAAACATGCCTGAGCATCAACAATACGGCCTTTAACTTGACCATAATCCAACGGGTATACCTGTTCTTCTAACGCCCATGGTTGACTCAAGTTGACGGTATCACTGTCTTTGTAGCTTTGCCTAATGCCGTCTTGCACCAGCGCTTCGACACCAATGCTGTACCAGTAAGCCTGTTGGTAATTCAGTTGATTGCCCACGCGCTTAAATTGAGTAAACAGGCGTTCCGACATACTGCCTGCGATGGTTGCCATTATCGCCAGTAGCATCAGGATAATGATCAGCGCAACACCTCGCTGCTTGCGCCCCATGGCAGACCTTGTCAGTGCAAACTTATTAGTTCGATGAGTCATTATTCCCCTCATTACTACTTGAAGAGTCACTGTTTGAAGAATCATCGGCCTGATCTAGCGTGCCACCAGGGGTGAGATAAATACGCTCTATCTCACCATAATCTTTCAAGGTTAGCTTTAACCTTACCGCTTTCGGTAGCGATTTGTCGGCTTGCCACTCTTTCCCCCAGCGGCTTCCGTCATAAAACTCGAATTCCAAGCTTTCAACATCATCAAGCAAAGGCGTAATCACACCTTCTTGTCCTGCAGGAGTATCGGGGTAGCGCCACCACACACGCTCAAGCGTTTCTTCTTTAATGCGGTAACCCACTTTGGTGACTTCTCCGCGAGGAAACTGCTGCTGTGGGTTATGCCAGCCAAGGCGAGTAAACATGATGCCAACGCTGTCGGAATCCAGTAAATACTCTTTAATTAAGATCAGCTTAGATGATGCTTCTTCACCGTTGGTACGAAATTGTCGTACCGCCATCTGGCGAAAATCATTATCTAAAATGACTAAGCTACGTTGCAGTTGATTTAAACGAGCACTGCGCTCGATTGAAAGCTCGTTGCTGCGCTGAACCTGATTGACTACCTGATAAGCCGCCATGCTTAACGTGGCAAAGATAGCGATCGAGACCAAAACCTCAATTAAGGTAAAGCCTCTCCCTTTCGAAGATAGTCCTTGTTTACGAGGCACACGCTTATTGGCGGATATGCTCTTACTTAGCGACTTGCTCTGAGCTAACGACACGCTTTTACTTGACCACATAACTGCGCACCGTGACCACTGGAGAAGCTTGTTTACTGGTTGCCACACTCACATCAAACGCCTTTAATAAATCATCGCTAGTATCGATTGGCGTGACCTTCCAAAACCACTCTCTCTCGGCCAACTCTTGTGTGCCCTGCTCTTTTTTTAGCTTCTCAGGATGCAGCATCACCAAAGCCATTTGATTATCAACGACCATAGCCGCGAAGGTTTTTTCTTCGAGATAACTGAGGGTATTGATGTGCTGAGTAACAGCACGAATCACACTGATCGCCGCAGTCGCAAAGATAGCGAGCGCAACCAATACCTCAAGCAGCGTCATTCCTCGAGAACCAAGGGGCATACCACGAAAACGATAAGGAGAACGGTTATTCCTCTTCATCTTCTTCTCCCGGTTCTAGCAGTCGAATCACACCATTGTCCAATACTCGAATACGCCAACCATCTTGTATGGTGTCTCCGGTATTTGGATAAAACGACAATACAAATGGCGTCATTTCAGCACTCGACAAGATGTAGATCTGTGGTGGTTTCGGCTTCTTTTCCTCTTCAAGATCAGCAAACATATCTTCATCAAACAAGCTTCCTGGGTTGAACAACCGATCATCGTCTTCCCATGCGCCACCACCTAAGGTCAGTGACAATGCGAGTTCTTCCGGTAGTTCAGTTAAAGAGGGGATTTTTTCAAAATCGACTTCTTGCCAGCCTTCAGACTTAAGCGCCATCAGTACATAGGTCGATTTCTTTTCATCAACTCGAACGCCAAAATCTAAGCCGCTCAAAATAGCCTCTTCATTGAGTAATTGAACTCGCTGATAAAAGCTTTGAGCGTATTTTTTAGCAACATCTTTGCTATTGGTAGGAATGGTCGCGATCACCGCAACCGCCGTTACTGACAGTAGTACCAACACCAAGAGAATCTCAATCAAGGTGAAACCTGGCTGTGTTTGCTTAGTTTTCACCTTTAGACTCCATCTGTTTACGTCCTACCATCAATAACGTATCAAGCATCAATAACGAATCAAACAATAAGCTGAAGCTTATTGGAAATCCTGCATGTTCCAGTTGCCGATATCCGCCGCAATACCTTCACCACCTTCTTGGCCATCAGCACCAAGAGTGAAAATATCAATAGTGCCGTTATCACCAGGGCTTAGGTATTGGTACTCGTTACCCCATGGGTCGTTTGGCAGACGCTTGATGTAGCCACCGTCGCGGTAGTTACGAGGCTCTGGGCTGCTTGGCTTAGAAACCAATGCATCAAGACCTTGATCCGTTGTTGGGTAAACGCTGTTATCCAGTTTGTACATATCTAGCGCGTTCTCTAGCGCCACAATATCAGTGATGGCTTTTTGTTGGTCAGCCTTCTCTTTGTTACCCAATAGGTTAGGTACAACAAAGCTCGCCAATACGCCAAGGATAACCACAACAACCATCACTTCTAATAGGGTAAAGCCTGATTGTTTCTTCATTCTGTTTTTCATTATTTTCTCCAAATTACAGACAGCGAGTTGAAGGTAATAATGTCCTTCTTCTCGTTAATCCAAAAACTAACGTCTTATGAGCAGTTGATTAACCACTCATCAAATTATTCATTTCAAGCATCGGCATCAGAGTCGCCATCACAATGAACAGCACTAAGCCTGCCATCAAAGCGATAAGTGCTGGCGTAAAGATACCTAACGCGATATTCACGGTCGATTCAAAGCTTTGATCCTGGTTATCTGCCGCTCTTGTTAGCATTTGCTCTAACTGACCACTCTGCTCACCACTGGCGATCATATGCAGCATCATTGGAGGGAAGAGTTTGGTTTGATCGAGCGCTTTACGCAGGCTTGCCCCTTCTCTAACACTGTCTGACGCCTGCAGTACTTGTTGCTTCACATGGTGATTCGACATTACATCAACCGCAACCTTCATCCCCTCAAGGATAGGAATCGCACTCGAGGTACAGATAGAGAGTGTTCGTGCAAAACGAGAGGTATTAATTCCTTTCGCGATCTTGCCGATCAGTGGAATGCTTAATAGCTTGCGATCCCAACTCATGCGAACACCCGGCTTTTTCAGAGCGGTCTTAATCAACACAATCACACCGATGATCAACAACAGTAATTGGATGCCCCAATTCTGGATAAATTCACTCGATGCCAATAAAAATTGTGTCGATTGAGGAAGTTCTTGGCCCATTTGGATAATCGGTTCAACGATCTTAGGTACCACGGTTGCCAGCAGGAACGAAACAATCGTCACCGCAAACACCACCAGCACCACAGGGTAGATCATCGCTTGCAGCAACTTAGAGCGCATCTTCTGACGGTTTTCTGCGTAATCAGCCAGTCGCTCCAATACCGCATCTAAGTGACCCGATTTCTCACCAGCCGCGACCATGGCTCTAAACAGTTCATCAAAGATATGTGGGTAATCAGCCAAGCTATCGGCTAGCGAATAACCTTCCGTTACCTTCGAACGAACCGCCAGTAACATGGTTCGAATACGTGGCTTTTCAGATTGCTCCGCCACGGCTTTCAAGCACTCTTCTAGCGGCATGCCTGATTGCACCAAGGTGGAAATTTGGCGAGTAATCAAAGCAAGGTCTGGCGTGCTGATACCACGCTTAAAGCTGGTCGAAGGCTGTGCACCTTTCGTCGTTTTAGCTTTAGCTTCGGTCATCTCAACCGGCATCAAGCCTTGTTCTTTGATTCTTTGGCGAGCCTGACGAGCATTATCTGCTTCAATTGAGCCCTTTTTGCTCTTACCCTTGGCATCCAGCGCTTTGTATTCAAATGCCGCCATACTAGACTTCCTTGGTCACACGCATCACTTCTTCTAAGGACGTTACCCCTTTCAGAACTTTGCTCAAGCCATCATCTCGAATACTTGGTGTTGTGCCACGAATTGCTTTCTCAATCGCCTGTTCGCCAGCCTCACTGTGAATCAGTTCTTGTACCGAATCGTCAATCATCAATAGCTCATGAATACCAGTACGACCTCGATAACCCTTATGGCCACACTCTTCACAACCTTTGGCATGGTAAAGCGTCAGGCTTTCTTTCTTCTTCAACCCAAACAGTTTCTTCTGCTCTTTATCGGCTTCATAAGGTTCTTTACATTCGTTACATAAAGTACGAACCAGGCGCTGAGCCAAAACACCCAGCAGTGAAGAAGAGATCAAGAAAGGTTCAATGCCCATATCACGCAGACGTGTAATCGCACCAACGGCAGTATTGGTATGCAGAGTCGACATAACTAAGTGACCTGTCAAAGAGGCTTGGACAGCGATCTCTGCGGTTTCCAAATCACGGATCTCACCAATCATGACCACATCAGGATCTTGACGAAGAATCGCACGTAAACCACGCGCAAAGGTCATATCAACCTTAGGGTTCACTTGTGTTTGACCAATGCCATCGATATCGAATTCGATCGGGTCTTCAACGGTTAAAATGTTTCGTTCATTGCTGTTGAGTTCTTGCAGGCCAGCGTACAAGGTCGTCGATTTACCTGAACCTGTCGGGCCGGTCACCAAGATAATGCCGTGTGGGCGCTGAATCAGCTTACGGAAGTTTTCATGGTTTTCTGCTGTCATACCTAAACTGTGCAAGTCTAGACGAGTGGCGTTTTTGTCCAACAGACGCATTACCACACGCTCACCGTGCGAAGAAGGCATGGTTGAAACACGAACATCAACCGCTCGGCCACCAATACGCAGAGAGATACGGCCATCTTGTGGCACGCGCTTTTCCGCAATATCCAGTTTAGCCATAACCTTGACACGTGAAACCAATAGCGGAGCCAGTTTACGGCTTGGCGCTAGAACATCACGCAGCACACCATCAACTCGGAAACGGATACAAAGTGACTTTTCAAAGGTTTCGATATGAATATCCGAAGCACCTTCTTTGATCGCCTCACCCAGCATCGCATTGATTAACTTGATGATTGGCGCGTCGTCTTCTGATTCAAGTAAGTCTTCGTCTTGAGGCAGTTCTTCCGCTAGTGAGAAGAAGTCATCACTATCAGCACCAATGTCTTCCATGAGCTGACGAGCTTCTGACGAGTCACGCTGATAAGCATCGGTCAGTTTTTTATCAAACTCATCGAGAGTAATCGCTTGTGGCGTGAAACCATTTTTCACCACTCGACTCACTTCAATGATCGCCGCCGATTTCAGTGGCTCAACATAATAAAGTATCGGTGCGCGCTCTGGATGTTGATACTCCAACACCATCTTATAGCGATTCGCAAAGCTAAACGGCAAGCGCTGATAAGTACGTGCCGCCCCTACCAATTCAGCCATTATTCTGTTTCCATCTGATCAATGAAGGCTTGAAGTTCAGCCGGGTAATTCATGCTTTCGCCAAATTTAGGCAGTACCGGGATGTTATCGTCTGCCATTAATTTCAGTCCTTGCTCAGCCTTGTACAACTGCTCAGCACGGATGAAGTTGTATTTACGCTGCGTGATACCATCGGCTGTCATACCATCACGAATAATGGTTGGTTTGATGAAGACCATTAGGTTCTTTTTCTCAACCTGAGTACTGGTTGATTTGAACAGGTGTCCTAGAACAGGGATATCGCCCAAGAACGGCACCTTAGATTCACTTTCCAGCGCTCGCTCGTCAATCAAGCCACCCAGCACCAGCATTTGACCGTCTTGAACAATCACTGACGTATTTAGCTGACGCTTAGCAAAACGAACATCTACTGCCCCGTTTGCGCCTAATACGTTCGATACTTCTTGTTCTATTTGCAGCTGAACTGAGTCACCTTCATTGATTTGTGGCACGACTTTTAGCTTGATACCCACTTCTTTACGTTCAACCGTTTGGAATGGGTTATCGTTACTTGAGCCTGCGGTCGAGCCAGTTAAAACAGGCACTTCTTCACCAACGATAAACGATGCTTCGCCGTTGTCCATTACAGTAATACTTGGAGAAGATAGAATATTTGAGTTGGAATCGGTGGCTACCGCGCTGATCAAGGCAGTCCAATCCCCCAGAGCAAGGCTCACGGCTGCACCGTTTACACCGGAAAGTGCAGAGGCTAACGTTGAATAGTCACCTGGAGTTGTCTTTTCGATGGCAACCGGATCGCCATTACTGTCAAAAGTATAATCTGTTGTGGTTGTGTCTTTCGCTTCTTCTAGACCCACCATCACACCGCCAATCGACGCACCGGTATTGCCATACTGAATCACAGCACCAGTATCAAGGTTACCCCATTGCACACCAAGGTTAATGCCATCACCCTCTGCCATCTCGACAATTAGGGCTTCAATCAATACTTGAGCACGACGAATATCCAACTGTGCGATCACATCTTGCAGCGCGTTCATGATGTCTGGTTGGGCGGTAATAACCAAAGAGTTTGTATCACTGTGAGCTGAGATCACCACTTTGTCACGTTGAGATGAGCTACCTTTAGTTGATGTTTGCTTCTCTGATTGCAGGTTGTCCGACACGCCTTTCAGCACATCGACTAAATCTTCTGCTTTGGCGTATTTAAGGTAAATTACTTGGTTGTTGCCCTTGGTTGCCATTTCCACATCAAGCTGTTCAATCAACCTTCTTAAACGGCTACGTACCTTAGGGTCACCTGAGATAAGGATCGCATTGGTACGTTCATCGGCAACTAATTTAGGTTGTAGGAAGGCTGGTGTGTTTTGGGCATCTGTGGTTTTGCTTAGTGCATCAACGATACGTACCATTTCTGCCGCAGAAGCATTCTTTAGCTCAACGACTTCAATCTCTTTATCACCCGCTTGGTCAACACGCTTGATGATTTCAGCTAAACGGTTTACTACCGCCGCTCGGCCTGTAATAAGGATGATGTTGGCTGGGTCGTAGTGCACAACGTTACCCGCGCCTGCATTGTCGTTTAGTTGACGAAGCAGAGGAGAAAGTTCACGAACCGATACATTACGAACCGTCACTACACGCGTCACTACGCTATCACCAGTGATTGAATCACGGTCACCAACAACGGGGATCGCCGAAGTTTTAGAGTCTTTGGCTTTGATAATCTTAAGAACACCCGAGTCCATTTCAACGACTGCGTAGCCATACACCTCTAGTACGTTTAAGAAGAAGCTGTAATATTGCTCTTCATTCAATACGTCGTAGCTGCGTACATCGATTTTTCCGCGCACCGATGGATCAACGATGATGGTCTTCTCTAGGTTACGACCAACAATATTAATAAACTCTTGAATATCAGTGCCTTTAAAGCTGGCACTAAAATCACTCGCGATGGCTGCGGGTGTGCAGATCAAGCTTCCTGCCAATAACCATGCACTTTTCTTAAACCAATGCTTCACGTACTTCTCCTACACTTTCGTCCTTCGTTAGACGCAAAGTTTTAAAATTCAATAAACACTTCATGTTGTTGACCATCTCTCTCGACCACCAGATTTAGCTCTGTTAGTTCTGAGATGGAACGGAATATGTTGCCCATAGCAGCAGGGTCTGTCAGGTCTTGTCCATTTAACTGAGTGGCAATATCTCCGTTTTGGAGCCCAACAGAGTTAAAAAGTTCTGAATCTTTGCCAGGGCTCACACGATAACCGATCACTTTATCGTCACGCTTCACCTGAGACAGTCGAACATATTGGAAGATTTGTTGCGGATCTTTCATTATCTTCGCTTTAATTTCATCAAGCTTCTCTTCTGCTGAAGCCGGATTATTACCACGAACCGAAGAAGAGCTACGAGGTGGCGCAGGCGTTGATACAGCCAAACGCTTGTACTCAATACCTTCAAGCATCAAGGTTTCGTCTCGTCCTGAGTTATCAATGATAACGCGGTCGATTAATACCGCTTTTAACTTGGCTCGAGTGCCTTCAATCTCTTCATTAATTCCGTAGGTCGCTTGCGTGCCGCGATTGGCGATCACCGCTAAGCTCAGTTTTGGATTCGAGCTCGCGACTGCACCCACTAAAACGAGGTTTAATCGCGTCTTAGGCGCATCTTGGATAACTTGCTGTTCAACCACAGCGGGCGTGCTTGGGTTGTAAGCACCAAACATGTTGCTCTGCTGCAAAGAAGAGATATCAAGGGTCGATTGAGGTGCTGAAGACGATGAAGCCGTTGCTGTCCAAGGCGCGATAGTTTGCTCAGCAGGTTCGATAAACCATGCAAGCTGCCCTAAGATCCATGCGGAAGCTGCAATCAATACACAACAGGTCGCTAAGCTTAGTTTCTGCTGAAGTACAAATCCATTCTCTAATAAGCGGCTCAACATAGGAGAATTCCCTACGCGATTTTTGAGCTCTAAAAAGTTCACTTTCCTAGTCCCTTTTCATGACGACAAACGCTGCAAATCATTAAACTTTCAGCTTTTTTATTCATTCGTTCGATACCAAGCTTATTTAAGCAATAAGATCCTGAACTATATCATAGCAAATCGATAAATCGGCATAACATGGCTATTTTGTATTATGACTTGAAAAAAATGCCAACCGCCTCCACTTTAAGCTTCTACTTAATGTGATAAGCATCATCAAAAACATGTTGCGCACTGTTCGTTACAGTTAAACCGCATTCATTTCTCACTTAATAAGGCACAGCCCTATATGAAAACTGCTAATGAAGCTGTCAGACTCGATAAATGGTTGTGGGCAGCTCGTTTTTACAAAACCCGGTCTATTGCTCGCAACATGGTCGATGGTGGCAAAGTCCACTATAATGGTCAGCGCAGCAAGCCAAGTAAAATTGTCGAACTTGGGGCTGTGATTACACTGCGCCAAGGTAATGAAGAAAAGACGGTAACGATCGAGAAAATCTCAGCCCATCGTGGTGGAGCCCCGATCGCTCAAACCCTCTATGAAGAAACCACCGAAAGCTTGGCAAAAAGAGAAGAGTTTGCACAACAGCGCAAGCTAAATGCTCATAGCCCAGCACCAGAACGTCGTCCAGATAAAAAGCAACGTCGTGACATCATCAAGTTCAAGACTCAATAAGCTAGAAGGAATAGCCAAATGGCAGACCCAATGTCTACAAGTAATGTTTTAAATCGCTACCTATTTGAAGACCTATCAGTACGTGGTGAATTGGTACAGATGGACGAAGCGTACCAACAGATTATTTCTAGCAAGGAATACCCAGCTCCAGTACAAAAGCTGTTGGGTGAGCTACTGGTTTCAACGACGCTACTAACGGCGACCCTAAAGTTTGAAGGTTCTATCACGATGCAGCTGCAAGGTGACGGCCCAGTATCTCTAGCAGTTATCAATGGCGATCACGATCAGAAGATCCGTGGTGTTGCTCGCTTTGAAGGCGATATCGCAGACGACGCAGGTCTACACGCCCTAATGGGTAAAGGTCATCTAGTGATCACTATCGATCCTAAGAAAGGTGAGCGTTACCAAGGTATCGTTGGTCTGGAAGGCGAAACGCTTGCTGACGTTCTTGAAGGTTACTTTGCTAACTCAGAACAGCTTAAGACTCGTCTATGGCTGCGCACTGGCGAACATGAAGGCAAAGCTCACGCTGCAGGTATGCTTTTACAAGTTATGCCTGACGGCACCGGTACTCCAGACGACTTCGAGCACCTAGAGCAACTAACCGACACCGTTAAAAACGAAGAGTTGTTCTCTTTAGAAGCTAACGAACTGCTTTACCGTCTATACAACCAAGAGAAGGTTCAGGTATTTACACCTCAACCGGTTGAGTTCTTCTGTGGCTGTTCACGTGATCGAAGCGCTGCGGCTATCATTACTGTTGCTCAAGAAGAGATTTACGACATCCTAAGCACCGAAGGAAGCGTTGGTCTACACTGCGATTACTGTGGCACAAACTACTCGTTCGACAAGAATGATGTTGATGCACTGTACGCAGAAGCAGCAGATAAAGGCAGCAATACGGTTCATTAATTTACGGCGTACCAAAAACACGTAATTTACCCCAAAAAGGTCAGCCCTCAGCTGGCCTTTTTTGTGATCAAAATAGCGCAAACTCCGTAACATCTCGTAATAAAATCACCGCTTAATTTTAATCAATTAATAATGTTCTCGCCCCTAGCGCAAAGGTTTGCGTACAGGATAGACTAGTTGGGCCAATATGTGACGAGACGCTTAAAACCCCATGGCTAATATGGATATTTTTTGAGCTATATCCCTGTTTCCCCCGAGCCTCGTTGCTAGCATGGTGAGCAGATAACAATAAAAAATTATTACAAAATCCCTACAAAATATCCTACAAGGAGCACCTATGACCGTTATGGAACATACTAAGGCTGCACAAATTGATCTAACTAAGCACGGACTGACTGGCGTTACCGAAGTTCTTCGTAATCCTAGCTACGAGCAGTTATTCGTTGAAGAAACACTGCCAGGTTTGGAAGGCTACGAAAAAGGCGTAGTAACGGAACTAGGCTCCGTTGCGGTTGATACTGGTATCTTTACTGGCCGCTCACCAAAAGATAAGTACATTGTTAAAGATGACACGACCCGCGATACCATGTGGTGGTCAGATCAAGGCAAAAATGACAACAAACCGATTACAACTGAAGTATGGAATGAGCTGAAAGAGCTTGTGACAACTCAGCTATCTGGCAAGCGCCTGTTTGTCATCGACGGTTATTGTGGTGCTAACCCTGATACGCGCTTAAGCGTGCGTATTATCACTGAAGTAGCGTGGCAAGCGCACTTCGTTAAGAACATGTTCATTCGTCCAACTGACGAAGAGCTAGCAACGTTCGAACCTGATTTCGTGGTAATGAACGGTGCTAAAACAACTAACCCTAACTGGGAAAAGCAGGGTCTAAACTCTGAAAACTTCGTTGCTTTCAACCTAACAGAGCGCGTTCAAATCATCGGTGGTACTTGGTACGGCGGTGAGATGAAGAAAGGCATGTTCGCAATGATGAACTACCTGCTTCCTCTGCAAGGCATTGCTTCAATGCACTGTAGTGCAAACGTCGGCGAGAAAGGCGATGTAGCCATCTTCTTCGGTCTATCTGGTACAGGTAAAACTACGCTTTCAACCGATCCTAAGCGTGAGCTAATCGGTGATGATGAGCACGGTTGGGATGACGATGGTATCTTCAACTTCGAAGGTGGTTGTTACGCGAAGACGATTCGTCTATCTAAAGAAGCAGAACCTGAAATCTACAATGCAATCCGTCGTGATGCACTACTAGAAAACGTAACAGTTCGTGGTGATGGTTCTATCGATTTTGATGACGGTTCAAAAACTGAGAACACTCGTGTTTCTTACCCAATTCACCACATCGATAACATCGTTAAACCAGTATCAAAAGCCGGTCACGCTCAAAAGGTTATCTTCCTGACTGCTGATGCATTCGGTGTACTGCCACCCGTTTCTAAACTGACTCCAGAGCAAACGAAGTACCACTTCCTATCTGGCTTCACTGCAAAACTAGCGGGCACTGAGCGTGGTATTACTGAGCCAACGCCAACGTTCTCTGCTGCATTTGGTGCGGCATTCTTAACTCTCCACCCAACTCAGTACGCTGAAGTGCTTGTGAAGCGTATGGAAGCAGCTGGCGCTGAAGCTTACCTAGTGAACACAGGTTGGAACGGTACTGGTAAACGTATCTCTATCCAAGATACGCGAGGCATCATCGACGCTATCCTAGATGGCTCAATCGACAACGCTGAAACTAAGGTTATCCCTATGTTTAACCTAGAAGTGCCACTAGCGCTGCACGATGTTGACCCAGCGATCCTTGACCCACGCGATACGTACACTGACCCTCTACAATGGGAAAGCAAAGCGAAAGATCTAGCCGAGCGCTTCATCAACAACTTTGATAAGTACACAGACAACGCTGAAGGTAAGTCACTGGTTGCAGCTGGTCCTCAACTGGACTAATCCAACCATCTGCTCGGGCTTAGCCAAAAGCAAACGCCCAATTTAAAATGATATTTTTGTAGCAAGCCCCTCTTTTGAGGGGCTTTTTTGTTGATGCTTGACCCTTTTTGTTCCACTCTGTTTTAAGACTATTGAAATTTAAGGCTTTCAGGGAATGAAAAAGGTATTCATGGTGTTCGGCATTGTGTTGGCTATCGCCGTTGCAACTATCGCAGCGCTGCTATTAAGCCTGCAGACCCAATACCGTGCGGATGTTGCCAACTTTTTTATCAAACATACGATTGAACAACCTGTATTCATTGAAGATGTTGAGTATCAGGCGCCTTATCACATCACCTTAATGGGCATTACCCAAAGCCAACCAGAAAAGCAAACACCTCTGTATATCGACAAGATCGATCTTTGGTTCAGCCCCAGCTCGATGACAGAGGCCAAACTGGTCTTTGAATCTGTTTTGATCAGCGGCCTACAATTAGAGGCAGACGTTCTAAAAACACTGACTTCTTTATTTACCCAACCAAACATCAAGCTCCACCAGCTGGCCATCAACAATCTCGACTTTTCGACGCCAGAGTTTAATGCGCGAGGCATCGACCTACAGATCTCCGCCCCAACGTGGAACAACGATAACTCGCTGCTACCTTATGGAAAAACCCAACTCTCTGCCTCACAACTGTATTGGCAAGGTGAAGCATTCGATAATCTGTTGATTGACCTAGACTTAAAACCTAGCGATAGCACGCTTTATGGTGCTTCGTTTGACTGGCGTGGCGCCAAGATTTCTGGGCAAGCTGAACAATATCAACAAGATTGGTCGTTGGTGAATGTGACCGTCGATGGCTTACGACTCAATCAGAAACAGACCCAAAACCTACTAAGCAAAGAGTGGGATGTTGCAGGCATTAAGATTAATCACATCAATAGCTTAGATATTCTGCGTAGCGACGTAGAGTGGCAAGATGGCCACCTCGCTGCCTTTGATGCCTCATTAGAAAATATCCAACTGCCTTTTGAAATCTGGAAACAACAGAAAGCCATTTTTTCTCTACAGGCAGAAGGAGTGACCATTGATGATGACATGTTCATCGAGCCAAGCCTCAAGCTCAACCTAGAAGCAAACCGGATTCTGATTGAGGATTTCTATACTCAATTCCTGCAGGGCACTGTTCAGCTCAATGGCGAAGTCGCCCCTAGCAGCATTCAATTGGCGCAGCTCGACCTGCAAGGCATCAAGTGGATTACCGAAAACCAAGATAGCCCTCTACCGGCCGCTCGCCTATTGCCTTGGCTCACACAGCTCCAGAACGTCGAGATTAACCGACTTAATATAGAACGCAGCCAACTTATCCAACTAGCACAAACGCCTTACTGGCAGGTCTCTGGATTACATGTCGAGGGGCATCAAGTTCAACTGCTGCAAGATAGAAAACTGGGCTTGTGGCAAGGGAAGCTGATGGCGAGCGCCAATGATGCCAGCTACCAAAATATTCTCAGCGCACAGCCTGTGGTTGAGATGAATAGCGAACAAGGAAAATGGACGCTGACTCGTCTGTTTGCACCACTCAGGAATGGCTACATTGAAGCCAATGCAACGCTCGATTTTAACCAAATCAGCAAGCCATGGAGCTTAGATATTTCTGCCGATGGGTTACCCATTGCGCCTATGCTGCAGCGACTTGAATTACCACTCGATGCAACCGGCTATGGCGAGTTTGAACTTCAAGCCGCAGGTTTATATGGCGACTCACTGATGCTCGGTTACTCAACCACAGGGCAACTCACTGGCAGCGTTCGCCAGGGTGTGATGACCTTTAATGACAAGCTTTCTGAAACATCGACTGATAACGTGTTTGAAATTCCAGAGCTTAATGCGCATTTTGACCGTGGGCGCTTCACTCTCGAACCGATGCACATTATTGGTGCGTCAGCAGCAGAGCAAGGCGAACAAAGGGTTCAAACGCTCAATGGCGAGGCTTCTGGAGAACTCGACTTGCTTAAAGCCGAGCAACACACCCTCTCGATTACCCTATCGGACCCATGCCATCAAATCTCAGGAAAGCTCACCCAAGCTGAGTATTCGGAGATTAACGACTGCCAACAAAAAAGCGCCACTCCACAGGAGTAGCGCTTTTAATCAATATCTTACCAAATCAACGGAGTGCTAGATGTGGGCTATTCGCTCACATTAGAATCTGTCGAGAGTATCTTTTTATAATCAGGGATCAGCATATAGGTTCCCGTAAACTCAACCGCTTCCACATCGCCACTGTTAATGGTCACGTGAATGATGATACGTGCCTTTCTTCCTGACGCAAGGCGGTCCAAGTCACCACTGATCCCATCCAATGAAGTAGAGGCAACAGGGTTTTGCTCAACTGGGTGACGATAACGAATATTACTGTCTGCCAGCACGATATCACCGGTCAACCCACGCTCTTTCATCAATAGCCAAGTCATACCCCAACCAGTTAAGGTTGCTAAGGTAAAGGCAGATCCTGCAAACATGGTGTTATGCGGGTTCAAGTTAGGATTCAGCTGAGCACTACACTCAAATTGGTAACCCGTGTATTGGTTGATCTTGATGCCCATCTTGTCACTGATCGGGATCTGATGTTCCCAGCGCTGTTGTAGCTCATTACACCATTCAGGCTTACGCAGTACATCAGCCATCGGATCAAGGTGCTTCACCATCTGCTGATGACGAACAGGACCACGCTGGTCATTAATTTCACCACGACGCTCAAATTCGTTTTTCTCATAGAATGAGATCGCATCTTCACGTGCATTACACACTAGACGTTTGGCACCCTCTTGGCGAGCCAGTGACTCTAACGCCACTAAAATCAATGAGCCCATGCCTTTACTTCGACGAGAGTTCTTTACCGCCATATAACGGATCTGACCTTCGAGGTCTGGAGTGATGTAAAGGCGGCCAATCGCCATCGGACGGCCACGACCATCGACAATCATGCGATGGTGACTCATGGCATCATATTCATCACGCTCGGAACCTACCGGCATTCGCCAAGGTTCACGCAGCATCTGCCAACGAAAATGGTAATACTTGTTCAGTTGATTTTCGGTGGTCGGTGTTATCAGTTTAAACATGCTTATCCTTTTAAGTTTAAACCTGCAGCCAGAATGTTACTGGGCCATCATTAACCAATGACACTTTCATGTCGGCTGCAAATCGGCCACGTTCCGTTGGCAATACTGATTCACATTGGTTAGAGAAATAATCGTAAAGACGCTCCGCATCTTCAGGGTTTGCTCCACGAGAAAAGCCCGCTCGAGTTCCCTTTTTTGTATCGGCTGGCAGTGTGAATTGAGAAACCACCAACACTTTACCTTCAACCTGTTTTACGTTGAGGTTCATTTTTCCGTCTTCATCTTCAAAGACACGATAAGTTGTTACTCGTTCCATCAAACGTTTGGCTTTGGCTTCGTCATCACCTTTTTCTACGCCTAATAGAACCAATAAGCCTTGTTCAATCTCACCAACTACTTCGCCATCAACTCGAACGGCAGCTTCACTTACTCTTTGAATCAGGGCTATCACTGTTGTTTCCTTGTTCTGGAATTTCATCGTTATCCGCTGAGTGTACCATTTCTTGCGAGTCACTCCACTGTTCGTGCTCACCCAATGCAGCGGTCACCTCAGCACCCACCAGCACAATCAACCAGCACAAATAAACCCAGACAAAAAGAATTGGTATTGCCGCCAATGCGCCATAAATCAACTGGTAAGAAGGGAATTGAGTAATGTAGGCCGCGAAGCCTTTCTTACTGAGTTCGAACAACAGAGCCGCCACTAGAGAACCTGCAGCCGCATGAAAAAAGTGTATCTTTTTGTTGGGAACCAACAGGTACAGACCGAAAAACGCAAAGAAAGAGAGAATCAAAGGAAGTTTGCGAATCACGGTGTTAAAGGCGCCAGACACCACTTCGTTTTGCAACAAGCTCAATGATGTCACATAAGAAGTGGCTGCAATGCTCGCCCCAACTAAAATAGGTCCAAGCGTGAGCACCATCCAGTACATTGAGAACGACAATACCGCACGTCGCTTCTCATTAACACGCCAGATGTAGTTTAAGTTCTTATCAATATTCGAGATCAGCATCAGCGCTGCAATGAATAAGAACACACTACCGACCGCCGTCATTTTTCCGGTATTGGCAACGAACTCTAACAAGGCACCGTGTACGGCATCCCCAGACGCGGGAACAAAGTTGGTAATAACGAAGTTTTGAATCACGATACCAACATCAGCAAAGATGGAGAATGACGACAAGATAGAGAGCAGAACCGTCAACATCGGTACGATCGAGAGCAAAGTAATGTACGCCAAGTAGCCCGCATTCACGTTGACTCTATCGTGCGTCATTCGCGCCAAAAGATAGCGAGAAAACTGAATACTGAGTGTGGCGACCTTTTTTATCTTCAACTTGTAACTCCCTTGTAACTCGTTCATAGTCCTAATTAATATTCCGACATATTAATCACAGTAAGTAAATGTTCAAAAATAGCGCAGGAAAAAGGCTTGAGAACAAGGCAGATTTTTTGATAAGTAGTTATTCTACAATCAAAAATTCTAACGCCGTTATCGAGCATTTTAACAAGCTAGGTTGGGCAGTTATTTACTACGATTGATATTATTTAACTATAGGAAACTAGGATGCCTTATTTAATAGTTATAGTCCTCTCTATTTTTACTCTTACTGGATGCCAGTCAGCTTATTACTCCGCCATGGAGCAAGTGGGTTACCACAAGCGTGACATTATGGTCGATAGAGTGGAAGACGCTAAAGAGTCGCAGCAGGATGCTCAGGAAGAGTTTACCAGCGCACTTGAAGCCTTGAGTAGCCTGACTAATTTCAGTGGCGGCGACCTTGAAGACATGTACAACCAAATCAATGATAAATACCAAGACAGCGAGAAAGCCGCGCAAAATGTCAGTGACCGCATTGCTGCGATTGAAGATGTGTCGGATGCGCTGTTTGAAGAGTGGCAGAGTGAGTTAGATCTCTACACCAGTGATTCACTGCGCCGCTCGAGCGAGCAAAAGCTTCGTGAAACTAAATCGTCTTACCAAAAGATGCTGTCAGCAATGAAGCGCGCCGAGAAGAAAATGGACCCCGTGCTCAATACCCTTCGCGACAACACGCTTTACTTGAAGCACAACCTCAATGCGAGCGCTGTCGGTTCACTGCAAGGTGAGTTTATGAGCTTAGAAAAAGACATCGCCTATGCAATAGAGCAGATGAATGCAGCGATTGCCGAGTCGGATAAATTCCTTGCTCAGCTAAATCAGAAGTAACGCCTGAAAAGACAAAACAAGATAAGCCCGTATGAACCCAATCATTATAACTGGCGGCCCTGGTGCCGGAAAAACCACACTGATAAATGCGTTGGCTGGTGCGAGTTACCCCACCTTCGCAGAGTCCTCTCGCCAGTTAATAGAACAGCAAAGTCAGCTTGAAAACGGTATCTTGCCTTGGGTAGACCTTCCCGGCTTTGCTGAGCTTTGTTTAGGTGTGATGAGCGAGCAAAAAGACCAAGCCAATCAACATCCGATTGCCTTTCTCGATCGCGCTATTCCAGACATTTGTGGCTATTTGGCTCAGGCTAACCTAGAGATAGATGCGGCCTACCGAGAAGCAAGCAAAGGCTACCACTCACAAGCCTTGTTCTGTCGCCCTGAGGCTTCAATTTATGTACAAGATGATGTGAGACCTTATCCGTTTGAGGAAGCGCTAGAGATTCACCACGCTTTAGAAAGAGTCTACCAAGAACTTGGCTATGAGGTGGTTGAAGTGCCGTTTATGCCAGTCGAAGAACGGCTTCAATTCGTTGAGCGTTACTTAGGTATCAAAAGCTAGATCCCCAACTCGGTCGTTCCTCCCTCTTGAGGATGACGAAATCTCGTTTAACCGTATCTAAACAAACTAAAAAAACAAAAGCCCCGAGCAGCTAGGCTACTCGGGGCTTTCTTACTTATTCTAAAACGTATTGCTTGTTAGCTAGAAGCTAGTCAGCTGGCAATTAAGCCTTAGCTGGACGTGCTGCACGCTTACGTTCGTTTTCAGTAAGAAGCTTCTTACGGATACGAATGCTTACTGGCGTTACTTCTACTAGTTCGTCTTCGTCGATGAACTCAAGAGCTTGCTCTAGAGTGTGACGGATAGGTGGCGAAAGAACCTGTGCTTCATCAGTACCAGATGCACGAACGTTCGTTAGCTGCTTACCTTTCAGACAGTTTACTGTTAGGTCGTTTGAACGGTTGTGAATACCGATGATTTGACCTTCGTATACTTCATCCGCGTGCTCAGCAAATAGACGACCACGTTCTTGTAGGTTGAATAGTGCGTAAGTCAGAGCTTTACCAGTTGCGTTCGAGATTAGAACACCGTTGTTACGTTGACCGATTACGCCGCCTTTGTGAGGACCGTAGTGATCAAATGAGTGGTAAAGAAGACCAGAACCAGACGTTAGAGTTAGGAACTCAGTTTGGAAACCGATAAGACCACGAGAAGGCATCATGAAGTCCATGCGAACACGGCCTTTGCCATCTGGAGACATATCAGTTAGCTCACCTTTACGTAGACCGATGTTTTCCATGATGCCACCTTGGTGCTCTTCAAGCACGTCGATAGTCACAGTTTCAAACGGTTCAGTTAGGTTGCCATCTTCGTCTTTCTTGATGATAACTTCTGGACGAGATACAGCTAGCTCGAAACCTTCACGACGCATGTTTTCGATCAGGATAGATAGGTGAAGTTCACCACGACCTGAAACACGGAAACGATCTGGGTTATCAGTTTCTTCAACACGTAGTGCAACGTTGTGTACTAGTTCTTTCTCTAGACGCTCAAGGATGTTACGTGAAGTAACGAACTTACCTTCTTTACCCGCGAACGGAGAAGTGTTTACTTGGAACGTCATTGTTACTGTTGGTTCATCAACAGAAAGCGGAGTCATTGCTTCAACATTGTTTTGGTCACAGATAGTGTCTGAAATCTTCAGCTCACCAAGACCAGTGATTGCAATGATGTCGCCAGCGTTAGCTTGCTCAACTTCGTGACGGTCAAGACCTAGGTAACCAAGAACTGTACCTACTTTACCGTTACGTTTTTTGCCTTCTGCATTCACGATAGTTACTTGTTGGTTTGGTTTAACTGAACCACGAGTAACACGAGCAACACCGATAACACCTACGTAAGAGCTGTAATCAAGTTGCGAAATTTGCATTTGTAGTGGACCGTCAAGGTCAACTGCAGGCGCGTCTACTGTATCAACAACAGCTTGGAACAATGGTTCCATGTTCTCGCCAGTTTCGCCTTCAGTCATTGTTGCCCAGCCGTTTAGAGCTGAAGCGTAAACAACTGTGAAGTCTAGTTGCTCATCAGTAGCACCTAGGTTGTCGAAAAGGTCGAATACTTGATCCATAACCCAATCAGGACGAGCGCCTGGGCGGTCAATCTTGTTGATTACAACGATTGGCTTAAGACCGTGTGCGAATGCTTTTTGCGTTACGAAACGAGTTTGAGGCATTGGGCCATCAACTGCGTCAACGATAAGCAGAACAGAGTCAACCATAGACATGATACGCTCAACTTCACCACCGAAGTCCGCGTGTCCCGGAGTATCTACGATGTTGATGCGGTAATCATTCCAGTTGATTGCTGTGTTCTTAGCAAGAATGGTAATGCCACGCTCTTTTTCGATGTCATTCGAATCCATGACACGCTCTTCAGCTTCACCACGAGACTCAAGAGTGCCTGACTGTTGTAGCAGTTTATCAACCAAAGTCGTTTTACCGTGGTCAACGTGCGCGATGATCGCGATATTTCTTAACTTATCAATCTGTGGAGTAGACATGGATTCTCGATTCACTCATAAAAGTAGCCGTCACTTATCTCAAAAGTTTGGATAATAACCGCTAGCTTGATTTAAAAAACGGTCAATAATATACCAGATTCTAGACAAAAACCCAGAAATATGTGATCTGAACCGGGGCTTTTTTCTTTATTAGCGATTCATATCCGCTTAACTTTGATTCAGTACAGTGTTGAACAGCCCAATTCGTAGGACTCTAAAAAAGTATCACCTGCGAGTGGCGAACCAAATCTCCCGCAAAATAACAAAAGTGGATTGACAACTTAGGCAATTCATTGCTGAATGGTGCTCGCTTATGTCTCATATTGGT
Source organism: Vibrio sp. 10N.261.51.C6 (assembly GCF_041471785.1). Lineage (NCBI taxonomy): Bacteria > Pseudomonadati > Pseudomonadota > Gammaproteobacteria > Vibrionales > Vibrionaceae > Vibrio > Vibrio sp. 10N.261.51.C6. The sequence continues at coordinate 85,381 of NZ_JBFRPB010000020.1, forward strand.
GCACAGACAAACAATTGCACCAATAAGGTGCGCCCGGAGATCATTTTGGTGCAAAAACCAAATTAAGCAAAACCGAAAAACAAGTAAATCATTGAAATTAATGGAATAATTTTTTTGGCACGTTTTTGGCTATAGATAAATCAGCATCGATTAATGCACTTATAGACATTAATCAATGCTAGTTTCAACCGAATCGAGCTAATACCGAATTAATAACACTGGAGGTTATCCAAGATGTCAGTAGAAAATGTACTATCCCTGATCCAAGAGAACGAAGTTAAATTTATCGACTTACGTTTTACTGATACAAAAGGTAAAGAGCAGCATATCTCTATTCCTTCTCACCAAGTTGATGCAGACTTCTTCGAAGAAGGCAAAATGTTTGACGGCTCTTCAGTAGCTGGTTGGAAAGGCATTAACGAATCTGACATGGTAATGATGCCAGACGCAGCATCTGCTGTACTGGACCCATTCACAGAAGACGCAACACTAAACATCCGTTGTGACATCCTTGAGCCTGCAACAATGCAAGGCTACGACCGTGACCCACGCTCTATCGCTAAACGTTCTGAAGAGTACCTACGTTCTACAGGTATCGCAGACACAGTTCTAGTTGGTCCAGAGCCAGAATTCTTCCTATTTGACGACGTTAAGTTCTCAAACGACATGTCTGGTTCTTTCTTCAAGATCGATGACGTAGAAGCAGCTTGGAACACAGGTTCTGACTTCGAAGGCGGTAACAAAGGTCACCGTCCTGGCGTTAAAGGCGGTTACTTCCCAGTAGCTCCAGTAGATTCATCTCAAGACATCCGTTCAGCAATGTGTCTAGTAATGGAAGAGATGGGCCTAGTTGTTGAAGCTCACCACCATGAAGTAGCAACTGCGGGTCAAAACGAAATCGCTACTCGCTTCAACACGCTAACAGCGAAAGCTGATGAAACTCAAATCTACAAGTACGTTGTACACAACGTTGCTCACGCATTTGGTAAAACAGCGACATTCATGCCTAAGCCACTAGTTGGTGACAACGGTTCTGGTATGCACGTTCACCAATCTCTAGCAAAAGACGGCGTTAACCTGTTTGCTGGTGATAAGTACGGCGGCCTATCTGAAATGGCTCTTTACTACATCGGTGGTGTAATCAAGCACGCTCGTGCAATCAACGCGTTTGCTAACCCATCAACTAACTCGTACAAGCGTCTTGTACCTGGTTTCGAAGCACCTGTAATGCTTGCTTACTCAGCACGTAACCGTTCTGCTTCTATCCGTATCCCAGTAGTACCAAGCCCTAAAGCACGTCGTATCGAGCTACGTTTTGGTGACCCAGCAGCTAACCCATACCTATGCTACTCAGCAATGCTTATGGCTGGCCTTGACGGCATCAAGAACAAGATTCACCCAGGCGAAGCTATGGATAAAGATCTATACGACCTTCCTGCAGAAGAAGCAGCTGAAATCCCAACAGTTGCAGAATCTCTACAAGAAGCTCTAGCAGCGCTTAGCGAAGACCGTGAGTTCCTAACAGCTGGCGGCGTATTCTCTGACGATTTCATCGATTCTTACATCACTCTGAAATCTGACGACGTACAACGCGTGAACATGGCTACACACCCACTTGAGTTTGAACTGTACTACTCAGTTTAATCTCCTGTAGAGATAAGCCATTTCTTACTGCAACCTTGTAAGAATCGCTGACTAAATATTAGGCTCGCCTCGCAGGCGGGCCTTTTTTATATTCTTCCAACCTTCACTTCCTCGTAACATACCTTAAACAAAAGCCCTCAGAGGCTGTCGCGCTAAATACAATAAAACCAACGCCAAACGTGAAATCACCTAGCGGTGAAAAGAGGCTAAAGATATGAAAAACATACTGTTCCTAATCGGGTTAACAGTCGCGCTCTCGTGCTCTGCTCAAACGGTGTATACCTGGATAGATGAAGATGGCGTGCTCCACTTTAGTGATAACCCTAGCGCTCAAGATGCCGAGGCTCTTCGCCTGCCAGATGTGCAAGCTTCAGCACCCGCCCCTAAATTTGAGGCCTCAACTCCGGTTGACGCTGCTGCTTCCTCTACAACTAAAACGGCAACGCCAGCCAAAACTCAGGCAGAAACCGAAACCACAAAGCGCGAGGTTCCTACTCAATTAGCCCTCACCATGTTGACTCCAGTTCATGATCAAACCATTCGTAGTAATCGCGGCTTAATCCCGATTCAGATAGAACTCAACCGAAAGCTTGGTATAGGTGAACAATTACAATTGATGCTCGATGGCCGTCGATATGGCGCCCCACAGACCCAACCTATTTGGGAATTAAAAGGTATCGATCGAGGTACTCACACCATTGCAATTCAAGCACATAGAAGCGGCAAGCTTATTGCATCTACTAGTCCAGTCACCGTGTATTTACATCGAGCGACGCTCAAGTAGGCCAATGTGTTAAAAGAGGCCAAATAACCTCTACTTTTCACCTAATCGAAGCAGCTTTCAGCGACTCTAATGAATTATCTTTAGCTTCTGGTTGATATGCGCCATACTTGAACTTAGCCACGCACCAATTTGGTGCAGTGAGAAAAACACCAGTTCAAGGACGAAATAGTGAATCGATCAGCCAAAAGCGACAGCATAGATACACATCATCTTTCCAGCGCCATTCTCGACAATATGGTGACTTCGACATTGATGCTCGATGAGCAATTGTATGTCCGATACGCCAATCCGGCCGCTGAGCAGCTCTTTTCACAGAGCGCACGACGCATCGTTGATCATCCACTGAGCCAACTTATCCAACACGCTTCACTTGATTTGGCACTGTTGACGCAACCGCTACAAAGTGGCCAGAGCATTACCGACAGTGACGTTACCTTCGTTGTTGATAACCGCCCACTGATGCTTGAAGTCACGGTTAGCCCAATCTCTTGGCAACGAGAGACGCTGTTATTGGTTGAGATGCGCAAGATAGACCAGCAAAGACGCCTCAGCCAAGAGCTCAACCAACATGCACAACAACAAGCGGCTAAGTTGCTGGTACGCGGGTTAGCACATGAGATCAAAAATCCACTCGGTGGCTTAAGAGGTGCGGCGCAGTTACTTGGCAAAATGCTTCCTGATCAGTCTCTTAATGAATATACGCAGATCATTATTGAGCAAGCCGACCGCTTAAGAGCATTAGTCGACCGTCTGCTTGGCCCACAGAAGCCGGGGACTAAATCAGAAGAGAACCTTCACCAGATACTTGAGAAAGTCAGGCAGCTCGTAGAGCTCGAATCGGGTTCAACGCTCGCCATCGAAAGGGATTACGACCCGAGCCTACCGGACATCTTGATGGATTCGGCACAGGTTGAACAAGCGATGCTCAATATCGTGAGCAATGCAGCGCAGATTCTAAAGACTCAAGATTCTGGCAAAATCACCATTCGCACCAGAACGGTGCATCAAGCAAATATTCACGGGCAGCGACACAAACTCGCGGCTCGTATTGAGATCAGCGATAACGGTCCGGGCATCCCCGATGATTTAAAAGACACGCTGTTTTACCCAATGGTCAGCGGACGAGAAGGTGGAACAGGGCTGGGGCTATCGATTTCTCAAAACCTGATCGATCAACACAATGGGAAAATTGATGTTGAAAGCTGGCCAGGCAACACCACATTCACGATTTATCTACCGATTTAGGTCATAAGAACCTCGCTATTGGACAGCGAGATGAAAGGCTTAGCTCGGTAACACAAAGATTAAGACATCATAAAAACAACAATGATTATCACAATAGATTTGGCTGTAAAGGAATTGAATTATGAGTAAGGGATACGTTTGGGTCGTCGATGACGACAGCTCTATCCGCTGGGTAGTAGAGAAAACACTTTCATCTGCGGATATTAAGTGTGAAACATTTGCTGATGCTGAGAGCGTGTTGCTTGCGCTTGAGCGCGAGACACCGGACGTATTGGTGTCTGACATTCGCATGCCCGGCATTGACGGGATTGAGCTGTTGCATCAGGTTCATCAACGCTCTCCCGACCTGCCCGTGATCATTATGACCGCGCACTCAGACCTTGATGCGGCGGTGAATGCTTATCAAAAAGGCGCCTTTGAATATCTTCCAAAGCCGTTCGATATTGATGAAACACTGACTCTAGTCGAACGAGCGATCGCGCACAGCCAAGAGCAGAAACGCGAACAAGCCAGTGAGGTCGCTGAAGACACCAACGCGCCAGAAATCATCGGTGAAGCACCGGCAATGCAGGAGGTTTTCCGAGCGATTGGCCGTTTGTCTCGCTCATCCATATCCGTGCTGATCAATGGTGAATCGGGTACCGGTAAAGAATTGGTCGCTCACGCTCTGCATCGTCACAGCCCAAGAGCTAAGAAGCCCTTCATTGCCTTGAACATGGCAGCAATCCCCAAAGATCTGATCGAGTCTGAACTGTTTGGCCACGAAAAAGGTGCCTTTACCGGTGCTAACAGCGTTCGCCAAGGACGCTTTGAACAAGCCAACGGCGGCACCCTATTTCTGGATGAGATCGGTGACATGCCACTCGATATCCAAACTCGCTTGTTGCGTGTACTTTCTGATGGTCAGTTCTATCGTGTCGGCGGTCACTCTGCAGTTAAGGTAGACGTTCGTATCGTTGCCGCAACCCACCAAGATCTTGAGCGCTTAGTGCATGAAGGCGACTTCCGTGAAGACCTTTTCCACCGACTCAACGTTATCCGAATCCATATCCCGGCACTTCGCGAACGTAAACAAGACATTGAAAAGCTGACTCATCACTTCCTAGCATCCGCCGCCGAAGAGCTCGGTGTTGAAGTGAAGACACTGCATCCTGAGACCATTTTGAAGCTCAACCAGCTCAATTGGCCGGGTAACGTGCGTCAGCTTGAAAACATTTGTCGTTGGCTTACCGTGATGGCCAGCGGCAGCGAAATTCTTCCTTCAGACCTGCCACCAGAGCTGCTAGAAGAAAAAGTGGTGACCACCTCAGGAACTGGAGATAACTGGCAACAACTGCTCGCTAATTGGGCAAAGTGTGCGCTTGATTCAGGAGAAAAAGAGCTGCTAACTTATGCTCTGCCAGAATTTGAACGTATACTGCTAGAAGCTGCACTCCACCACACTAATGGTCATAAACAGGATGCAGCTAAGGTTTTGGGATGGGGAAGAAACACCCTAACTCGTAAACTCAAAGAACTGTACTAGACCTTATATGATTCTCGATGCAGCTACTTTTTAACCAAAAAAGTGTCGCTTGGTTTGAATAGTGTCGGTACAATTACAGTACACTATTCACCAAAGTTGTAGCTAAAGATGTCTTTGAAAACACAAATTACTTTGAGAACCGCAGTGGTTCTGCCATTCGTGATGATTTTTCTGTTCACTATGGGTGTAATGGTTTTCACTCAAAAGCTAAGCTACAAAGAGATGGTGAGTGATGTTAGTGCACGCCAGCTGACATCACTGACTGACAATGTTCATCAAAGCCTGTCTAATTTTTTAGAAAAGCCATTTCACGCCAACCTCTCGCTCAGCCATAACATCGGCTACCACCATCTTTATCAAGCAGGCAATCTTAGTAAGGTCCAAGACTATATTTTTTATACGTTTTCAGACCATTACACTGCTGTACCTCAACTCGATGCGATCGGCTTTGGTTCTGAAGATGGTAACTACGTCGGTTTCCGCAAAGAAGCCAACAAAGGCTACACCTTGATGGTGCAAGACGAACGCACCAATGATCAGCTGGTCATTTACCGTGGCAGCAAAATTAGTGAAGACATTCGATCGGTGATTTCAGGTTACGATCCTAGAATCCGTCCTTGGTACACACCCATTGCGACACAGAAAAAACCGTTATGGTCACCAATTTATGCCAATGCTGACGAACGTCAAGAAATCACCTTATCTGCTCTAGCGCCTATCTATGATGATAATGAATTCAAAGCCGTCGTAGTCAGCGACATCAAAATCAATACCTTCAATGCGTTTCTCAGAAAGCTCAAAGATAGAACGGATGCCTCTGTTTACATCATCGATAAGCAGCAACGCTTGGTCGCGCACTCAGGCGGAGGCAGTGTCGTTTCATGGGGCACAAGACAAACCAACAAAGGGCAACGCAAACTAGCAACAGAGAGTGCTAATCCAGTCATACGTGAGAGTGCTAGCTACGTAGAGCAATTCCACCTAATCGAGAATTTGGGCGAGCAGCGCTTTAGTTTTAGCCTAGACAACGAACGCTACTTCAACCAAATCACCCCATACGAAGATGAGCACGGGCTCACGTGGTTTATTGGGGTGTCGATCCCTGAAAGCAATCTGCTCGGTGAATTGCCAGAAAATCAAAGAAACAGTTGGTTGCTTGGGCTAGCACTGAGCTGCATTGGGGTCATTGCAGGATTAATTGCCTTTAATCGCGCAACCCAACCCATCACCTCGACAGCGGATGCGGCAAAACGCCTTGCTAAGGGCGATTGGGACGCGAGCATGCCAAAAACAGGGCATATATATGAAACCAGCATGTTGGTCGAGTCATTCAATGAAATGACCAACAACTTAAAGGCTTCGTTTCATGCATTACAGTCTCAACTTACCTATGACTCATTAACCAAGCTATACAGCCGTGAAGGCTTTATTGACGCTGCCAAGAAACACCCCGACAACGAAAAAGGCACACTGTATTTGATTGGTATTGATCGCTTCCGAGACATCAATGACAGCCTAGGTCATTACAATGGCGACCAGCTACTTATCATTGCGGCTGCTCGTTTAAGAGGCACACTGCCATCCGAATACCTACTAGCTCGCACTGGTGGTGATGAGTTTGCCATCTACGCGCCAAACGTAACGCAAAGCGATGATGTTCAGCTGCTGACTAACCGCTTACTTCAAACCTTCGCTTCCCCATTTTCAATGGAATCGGAAAGCGTGGTGATTAAGGTATCGATGGGGATAGTGAATGTCTCGAATCTTCACGACATTACACTCCTGCTACGCAGCAGCAGCATTGCATTGAGCAATGCGAAACAAGACAAAACCAGTGTCTGTATTTATAGCCTTGAAATGGGCAAAGCATCGAGACATCGCACCAAGATGTTAGCGCGGATGAACCGAGCGATTGAGCTTCAACAGTTCGAACCGTTTTATCAGCCTATTATTGATCTGGAATCTGGCTCGACCATAGGAGCAGAAGCTTTAGCTCGCTGGATAACGGATGAAGGGGTGATCTCGCCACTCGAGTTCATTCCTCTCGCGGAAGAGAGCGGGCTCATTGACGATATCGGAAAACAAATTCTGCATAAGTCGTGTCGAGATACAGCCATCGCGATTGAGTCAGGAAAATGGAGCAAGGACTTCTCGATTCACGTTAACCTGTCGGTCGATCAACTGAGTGAAAGTGGCTTTGTGGAACAAGTAAAAGGCACGTTGCGAGACACAAATCTGCCAGCAAGCAACCTGACACTAGAGATCACCGAATCACGCATCGTCGACAACGACCCGACCATCATCGATAACATGCTGACTCTAAAAGCACTAGGGATATCAATTGCGATTGATGACTTTGGTACCGGCTATTCGTCACTGGCTTACTTACACAAACTGCCATTCGACTGCCTTAAGATCGACCGCAGCTTTGTCAGCAAACTTGATAAAGAGAACCTAGATAGCTCCATCGTCGCGGCCATCGTTAACATCACTAAGGGCTTCAAAGTAAGCTTGGTGGCAGAGGGCGTTGAAACACAGCAACAGGCTGAACTTCTCAAGCAGCTGCAGTGCCCGCTTGCTCAAGGCTTCTTATACAGTCGCCCAGTTCCGTTTGACCAATGGCCTACCGACCTCATCAACTCCAAGCAAAGTGCCAAGGTCAAACAAAATACCACTGAGAGTCTCACCTAAACCAGGCAGAAATCGAATGAGTCAGATACAAAAATGCCAGCATGATGCTGGCATTTTTTATTGTTCTATTCTCTATCGAGCGATTAGATAACGCGAGAGAATTGCTGTTGGCGAGCCTTGGCACGTAGGTATTTATCAAAACACATACAGATGTTACGGATCAGCAAGCGGCCACGCAAAGTCACGCGGATTTCTTTGTCATCGACTTCAACCAACTCATCGTTGATAAAAGTTTGTAGAAGCTCTAAATCTTCTTTGAAGTAGCGATTAAAGTTAACCGAGAACTCAGATTCGATCATTGTTTTATCAAGCTTGAAGTTACAAATCAGCTGCTTGATCACTTCACGACGTAGAAGGTCGTCACTGTCTAGAGCAACACCTTTCCAAAGTGCATGACGCAGGTCATTCACCTGAGCGTAGTACTTCTTCAGCTCTTTCTGATTTTGTGCGTAAGCATCACCAACCATAGAAATCGCAGAAACACCGAAACCAATTAAGTCAGCTTCACCTTGGGTGGTGTAGCCTTGGAAGTTACGATGCAGAATACCTTCACGCTGTGCTACGGCTAGCTCATCTTCAGGTAGTGCGAAGTGATCCATACCAATGAACTGGTAACCCGCTCCCGTTAGCGTCTCGATGGTATCTTGCAAGATAGCCATTTTCTCTTTCGCTTCAGGTAGATCTTCGTCTTTAATCTTACGCTGCGCCGCAAACAGCTGAGGCATGTGTGCGTAGTTAAATACCGATAAACGGCCCGGCTTCATTTCTAACACTTGCTTCAATGTTTCAGCGAACAAAGCTTGAGTCTGCTTTGGTAGGCCGTAGATCAAATCCAGGTTAGTTGAACGGAAACCTAGCTCTTTCGCACGTTTAACCATCGCAATGATGAACTCTTCATCTTGCTCACGGTTAACCAGCTTCTGTACTTCTTTATTGAAGTCTTGCACGCCAATGCTCAGGCGGTTGAAGCCTTCGTTACGCAGGTGGTCAAGTACGTCTAGCTCAATCTCACGCGGGTCAACTTCAATACTGATTTCAGCGTCAGCGGTGAAGTTAAACTCTTCACGCAAAATACTCATCAAACGAGTGATTTGTGTTTTGGTCAAGAACGTTGGCGTACCACCACCGAAGTGCAATTGCGTCACTTCACGGCCATTCAATAAAGAGGCGCGTTGGCGGATTTCATGTTCAATCACATCAAGGTACTCATCCGCTTTATGCGAGTGACGAGTAATGACTTTATTACAACCACAGTAGTAACAAAGCTTGTGGCAGAACGGGATATGCACGTAAAGAGAGAGTGGACGCTCAAGATATTGAGTACACGCCATGTCGTAATCAGCGACGGTAAACGCTTCATGAAACTCCAACGCAGTTGGGTATGAGGTGTAACGAGGTCCCGAATAGTTGTACTTGTTTAAGATCTCTTGATCCCAAACGATTTGCTGATTCGTTGTTACTGGCTTGCTCGACATAGCGGTATTTCCAATTTAGATCCGCGAGAACCTAAGGTCTCTCAAATCATTTTACATACATTAAAATATAGACGGGTTATTTTGCCACACGACCTGTAAGGTCGTTCCAAGACAAAATCAATTTTTTAGACAAAAACTCAGAACTGCTAGCTTGATCACTAACAAAGCGTCGGGATTAACGAGACGCAAAAGGTAAGAAGGCTCATTTAACATTGTCTATTAAAAGATAAGGCGACTTAAAAACAAGATGCATTTAAGATGAAAAGTCTTAAATGCATAGGTATTAAAAGCAGCGCGTCTAAAAACGGAATGTTAAACAAGCCTCTATATTTAAAAGTCTTAGTGACTAGATCATCTGAATGTTGATTTGGTTATTGAGAGGCTTAACCTTCTCCTGCAACCTTTTCAAATCTTCAATGACCGCATCATTCAAGCGAGTCTCCGCCTTATGGCGTGTGAGATTCTGCTGCATGCGCTCTTTCTTCGTCAGTTCCTGCCTTGCCTCTCCGCGAGCCATATCTTTTACGATATGGTACAGCTCAGAAAGAGCAGGATACTCAGAATCAAAATCGACACGCTCATCACCCTGAACATTATCCATAATGATACACACTCGAATACTGATCTCAGGTAAGTCACATTGCCCTTGAATGCCCGCTAAGCACAAAGTATTTACGTTTTCGTAAATCGTCGCGTTGCGTTTTTCAATGGCTAGTGCTTGATGCTGCTTTTGCAACTCCGTCTGCTTCTTCACTTGAAGTAGAAGGTAACCTGCGTAAGAGCCCAAGCCGAGAATGATAATTCCACCAGCAATTGCTAATAAGGTTACGTTCACTGGCTATTAACCTTTAAAGCTGTCTAAATCGAAATCTTCGAATTGAGATAGCAAGTCTTCGTCAGAGCTCGCTTTCTTCTTAGAGGCAACCGGTGCTTCTTCGAAGATCTCTTCTTCATCGTCTTCTGGCTCTAGTAGACCTAAGCGTCCCATTAGGTGTTCGATACGATCAAGTTTCTCATCAACAAACTTCTGTAGACCAGCACCTAGGTTTTCACCATTTTCGATACGATCTAGGAGTGTGTTCAGTTGAGCGTCATTCTCAAGCATCTCTAACTCTTGTTCGTTAGATAGCTTGCGCTCTTGTTTAGTCGGCTTCTTCGCTGGTTCAACGATCAGCGGAATTTTTTTCTTGCTGCCTAAACGTGGATCACGAGCTTGTGCAGCTTTACGCTGTTTTGCTTCGCTACCATCTGAGTGACGGCTGCCAGACTTAAGGCCTTTACGCTTTTTAACACGCTTACGTTCACGACCTTCAACATCAGATTCACTACGGTTACGAGTAACCATAGGCTCCGGAGCGCCAAGTGCTCCCGGCTTTCTTGATTTCTTACTACGACCCATTACTGCACTTTCCTCAGTAAAATTACATCATTTCCAAAAAATTCTAGTTCGAGCTTATCCCGCTCTGCCAAAAACTGGAATGTTTGACGACTAAAGAAGACGACATGTGTCGGGTCATTCTTGTAGTGCCAACCAGCAAACGCGTCTACGTCTATTACTAGTTTAGTCATAAGACCAATCCAGCCCTTGGGTTTAACTAAATTCAACCATTGCTGCCACACTTTGTCTGGTTGATAAAGATGCTCTATCACCTCCGTGGCAGTCATAAAGTCATACGTTTTTTCCAACACAGAGGGTTCTGGGTGGTAATAGATATCGTACAACTCCATGGTGTGTCCGGCTTCTTCTAACATAATAGATAGCGTAGGGCCTGGGCCACAACCAAAATCCAACCCGTGTGAGTTAGATGAAATTTTGTCTGTTAGTGGATCCGCGATGCGAGATAAAAAGCGGCGATAGCCTGCATCACTAGGATCGTTCTCATGGAGATCATAGTGTGCTTTTTCTTCTTTTGCTTCTAACCTTTGTTCAGGTTTAACAAATACCAGTTCACATTGCTGACACTGCAGATAGGCTCTGCGTTTGTCTTCAAAATAGTGATTCACGCCTTGGTGATGGCATAAGGGACAAGTATACATAGCACATCCTTAAACAGGGATGCGAAACATACCAGAAACTGAGTTTATAGTGGAGAGGTATTGGGTGTTTTTTCATCAAATCAATAAAAAAAGCGATAGGAAAACCTATCGCTCTCTAAATCTGCCTATATCGGCCAAAATTTGCATACTCAACTTGGTACACAAATCTCCATTTGTTATTGGTGCTTTCCATGCCAAATTTGTTTGTTGTTCATCGTCCTGATGAGTTTTGGCTATCCTTTTCTAACACCTTGTTGCTGGGCTGTCCTAGCCTGATCCATTTCTGTCTATACCGTTAGACTAGATGATCATCCATATCTAAGTCAGCTCCTAGCTGATGGCGGTTACTTTACCGTGTTACAAAAAGACTACAAGAGTGCGACTTCACACTTTTGTACACAAATCGATCACACATTGATAAATCAGACATAAACACAAAACGCATTAATAAAACCAATACAAAAGAAAACGCCCCGACCATTACTGATCGGGGCGTCTCTTCAATCTCGCTCGAACGTACATTCCTTTACTCTGGCTAAGAGCAAGAAACCGACAAATTAGTGTAAACCACCAACGTACTTCGATAAGGTATCAATATCAGCGTCTGTTAACTTTTTAGCTACATCACGCATCATCGCATTCATGTCGTTATTACGGTCACCATCGCGGAATTTTTCAAGTTGAGCCTTGATGTAATCTGCGTGCTGACCTGAAATCTTAGGGAAACCAGAAAGTTCGGTACCATTACCACGAGGGCCATGACAAGCAATACACGCCGTTACGCCGCGTTCTGCGTTACCCGCTGTGTAAAGAACCTTACCTTCATCTACTACATTTTCAGGAGTAGAGTTACTAGAGATAGGTAGAGAGGCGTAGTATGCCGCTAGGTCAGCCATATCTTCTTCAGATAAAGGCATCGCCATTGCACCCATTACAGGTTCGTAACGACCTTGCTTACCACCACTTGTCATACCTAGCTTAAGCTCTTTTAACTGCTTCTCTAGATACTTCTCATGTTGACCAGCCAGCTTAGGGTACTGAGTGATCAGGCTGTTGCCGTCAGCACCGTGGCAGGCAACACATGTTTGTGATTTGGCTTTACCAGCTTCAATACTACCTTGAGCCCATACTGAGCAGCTGGCTAAAAGACTCAAAATTAGCGCTAATTTCTTCATGACATTCCATTATAATTATCAAGCTTCCAGTACCACTCTATGTTGCCACTCATGGTACAATAGGCGACCTTATGCCGAGCACGGTTATTTTACACAAATTCACAAAAAAGTAATCAATCGACTACACAAAGTCGAGATGGAGTTAACAGTGAGCGTAAAAATTCATTATCAAAACACGCATTTCATTACCAGTGCACCTGATATTCGTCATTTACCAGAAGACGAAGGGATCGAAATTGCGTTTGCAGGACGCTCCAATGCTGGTAAATCTAGCGCGCTAAATCGCGTTACAAACCAAAAAAGCTTGGCGAAAACCAGTAAAACACCCGGTCGAACTCAGCTAATCAACCTATTTAAGGTAACGGACGGTTGTCATATCGTCGATTTACCTGGATATGGCTTTGCTCAAGTACCACTTGAGATGAAGAAAAAATGGCAGAAGTCGCTAGGTGAATACCTACAACGACGTGAAAGCCTGAAAGGTTTAGTGGTATTGATGGATATCCGTCACCCAATGAAAGACCTTGACCAACAAATGATCTACTGGGCTATCGATAGCCGCATCCCAGTACAGGTTTTGTTAACAAAAGCAGACAAACTGAAAAGTGGTGCGCGTAAAGCACAGCTACTGAAAATCCGTAACGATGCAAAATCTTTCGGTGGTGATGTTGCTGTTGATGTCTTCTCTTCAATGAAGGGCATCGGCGTTGACCAACTGCGTGCCAAGATGGATGAGTGGTTTGCGCCTGCGCTTCTTGCTGATCAAATCATTGATGAGTTAGCAGACGAAGAGCACAACGACTCAGAGTAGTTCCTCTACTTATCGCTATAGGTTAGAGCACTTACAACACGTGATTTAGCCTTATCAATGCCCCTCCTTATATAGGTGGGGTATTTTTTTGCCCAAAAATGAGTGAGTTAAGCATAAGTTTTTAGTGTTAAAAATCGGATTTAGCCACTAAAACCAATAGAAGTGAACCATACTAAAAGACACATCTAAATAATCAGAACAATGAGAAAGGAATACTCATGTGGAAAACACCATTGGCCATCATTGCACTTATGTTGGTCTCACTGACAGGGTTTGCCTCTGAAGCAGAACAAGAACAAGCCCCACTGATCAATGTTGATATGACCTTGGACTTGGATGGTATGGAAAAATACGCTCAAGATGCGAGTGAGTCTCTTGAGGTGATATCGCAATCTTTGCAGGCGATCGTCAACAACCCCAACCTTAGTGAAGACCAACAACAAGCTCTTAACCAAACCGTTGAAAGCATCAACAAGCTTGCGAGCTCTACCAAAACATCACTCAATCAACTCCCACAAGCCTTAGACCAATCTCGACTCGCCTTTAAAAAGACCAGTCAAATGCTGTTGGATGATATTCAGACCAAGATCATCATTGCGTTAGCAGCCGTTATCGCTGTCATTGTTATCGCTTTGACTGCTATCTACCTACTCATCCTAAAACCCATGCAGCAAACCTTGGTGAAAGCGACCAACAATATCTCTTCGATGGCGCAATCCATCCAAATCACCGCCGAAGCGCTGAAATACAGTACTGAGAAACAACAAGAAATCATGGATTACATTGAGCATTCACCCACTCAATACACTGATAAATAAGGTGTGAACAATCAATCCTTTATCGGCAACTTGTAAAATAAAAGTTATTTTAAATGATAAAACAATCAAATTAGAGACGGATTTAAATTACCAAATGCTGATCGAGTTCCAGCTCTAAGGCAAATCAGGTGTTTATCACTGTGCTTGAGAAAGCGTAAGAAAAGACACTAAAAAGGGCGGGTTTACGGGAGTAATAGTAGGTTAGAAATATTTTTCTTTCGCACAAGAAAAAACGCCCCAGTCAAATACTGACTGGGGCGGCTGAATCAGCCTAATCCAATAACGTGAAACAAAAGGTCTGAAAGATAGAACATCTTACCTCTGTACCCTACAAGATTTAATGTACAACAATTGCTCAGAAATGAAAACAATTTTTGTAGTTTTTTTTCATGAATGTTTTATTAAAACACCTAAATTCTTCTTACAGCTCAACTTTATTCGAGACAAAAAAAAGCCAGTGTTTGTGCACTGGCTCATACTAATTCACTCAATAAGGTCAAAAACTGATTAGTGGGCTTGATCCCAGTTGTCACCGTGGCCTGCTTCCGCGACTAACGGTACTTCTAGATCAGCGGCTGACTCCATCAATTGTTGTACTTTACTTTCAATTTCGGCTAAAGCTGACTCTTGAACTTCAAATACCAATTCATCGTGTACTTGCATCAATAGCTTCACACGACCATCGCCTTCCGCTTGAATCCATTCATCCACTAACAGCATCGCTTTCTTAATGATGTCTGCTGCCGTACCTTGCATTGGTGCATTGATCGCCGCACGTTCAGCGGCTTTACGACGCATGCCATTACGAGATTGGATTTCAGGCAGGTGCAAACGACGACCGTAAATGGTTTCAACGAAGCCTTGCTCTGAAGCCGCGCTGCGTGTGTCTTCCATGTACTGCATTACACCAGGGTAGCGTTCAAAGTAAGTGTCCATGTAGTGCTGTGCTTCACCACGAGGAATACCCAGTTGCTTAGCCAAGCCAAAGGCACTCATGCCGTAAATAAGGCCGAAGTTAACGGCTTTAGCACGACGACGCTGTTCAGTGGTAACTTGATCAATAGCCACGCCGATAATCTCAGCAGCCGTTGCCGCGTGAATATCTTTGCCTTGTTGGAACGCTTCCAACAGCGCTTTATCACCCGATAGGTGCGCCATGATACGCAATTCAATTTGAGAGTAATCGACCGCTAGGATCTTCCAACCATGTTGTGCAACGAATGCTTGGCGAATACGACGACCTTCTTCATTACGAATTGGGATATTTTGTAGGTTTGGATCAGTCGAAGACAAACGACCGGTTGCCGTTACCGCTTGGTGGTAAGACGTATGAACGCGACCCGTTTCAGCGTTGATCATCTTCGGTAGTTTATCTGTGTACGTCGACTTAAGCTTCGCAAGACCACGATACTCAATGATCAGCTTAGGCAACGGGTAATCAAGGGCCAGCTCTTGCAACACTTCTTCGTTAGTTGAAGGCGCACCTGATGGCGTTTTCTTGATAACCGGTAGACCCATTTTTTCAAACAAGATCGCTTGCAGCTGTTTTGGCGAGTTCATGTTGAACTCTTGCTCTGCAATCTCGTAGGCTTTCTGTTCTAACTCATCCAGACGAACCGCAATCTCTTGTGATTGAGCCCCTAAGAGCATGTCATCGATGAATACGCCAGTACGCTCAATGCGAGACATCACAGGAATCAGTGGTACTTCGATTTCTTCATAGATGGTTTTAAGCTTTTCATCTTGCTCGATGTTTTCCATCAGGCGGTTATGCAGACGTAGTGTCACGTCAGCATCTTCTGCGGCGTATGGAGAGGCTTCACCTAGTTCAATCTGGTTGAAAGTAAGTTGTTTCTTACCTTTACCTGCGATTTGCTCAAATGAGATGCAGCTATGCTGTAGGAAGCGTAGCGCTAGGCTGTCCATATCGTGCTTGCCACCTACGCTATTGAAAACGTAAGAAGCCAACATAGTGTCGTGTTTGATGCCCTTCATCTCGATACCGTAGCGCGCTAGCACACTCATATCATACTTCAGGTTTTGACCCACTTTTGCTTGAGCATCATCTTCAAGAATCGGCTTAAGCTGTTCAAGTACCCAATCACGGTCCAGCTGCTGCGGTGCATCTAGGTAATCATGAGCAACCGGCACGTAAGCGGCAACGCCTTCTTCGGTTGCGAATGATAGACCAACAAGGTTAGCCACCATGTAGTCCAAGCTGTCTGTTTCAGTATCAAAGGCAAACACCTCTGACGCTTTCAGTTTCTCTAGCCACGCATTAAAAGAGGCTTCATCTAAGATGGTTTCGTAGTTGCTGCGATCAATCGTCACTGCAGAGGTGTTCATTTCTACGGTAGAAGTGGTTGATGCCGTGCTGCTACGCACAGCACCCGACTTTTCATCCGCCTCAACCACGCCGCTGCCGCCGTCAAGTAGCTCATTCAACCAAGATTTGAAGACCAGTTGACCGTATAGCTTAATCAGCTCATCCGTGTTTGGTTGGGTTTTTACGAGTGACTCTGGTGTCTCTTCTAGCTCGACGTCCAGTTTGATCGTTGCAAGCTCGTAAGACATCTCAGCGTTGTCTTTATTATCAATCAGCTTCTTAGCCATGGTCTTTGAACCACGGAAGCCAAGCGCCGCAATATCATCCAGGTTTTGGTACAGCTTTTCGATGCTACCAATGCCTTGCAGCAGAGCCGTCGCTGTCTTGTCACCGACACCCGGAACACCTGGGATGTTATCGACTTTATCGCCCATCAGCGCAAGGTAGTCGATAATAAGCTCTGGCGGAATGCCAAATTTCTCAATCACGCCTTCACGATCCATTACCACGTTGGTCATGGTATTGATCAGAGTAACGTTGTCATCGACAAGCTGCGCCATATCTTTATCGCCAGTACTAATAAGCACAGGCATACCCATCGCAGAAGCTTGAGAAGCCAGCGTACCGATCACGTCATCCGCTTCAACTCCGGGAATAGAGATAAGTGGCAAACCCATTGCACGAATCACATTGTGCAAAGGTTCGATCTGACAACGTAGATCATCCGGCATAGGTGGACGATTTGCCTTGTACTCTGGGTACATGTCATCACGGAACGTCTTTCCTTTTGCATCAAAAATAACCGCAATACGATCAGAAGCAAATTGACGCATCATGCTGCGCAGCATGTTAACTACACCGTAAACAGCGTTAGTTGGGATATCACCATTGCTCATGGTGCCAGGGTAAGCATGAAACGCGCGATATAGGTAAGAAGAGCCATCGATCAGAATCAATGGATTATCAGGAATACGAGCCATAATGTTTGTGTATCCAGTAAGTACAGAAATTATCTGTTAAGAATGCCACGTCTGTTGGTTGGATTCCACGTTGTCGATCTGTATCCGTTCACTCGGTTGTGTTCGTTATAATCGATTTGTTGTTATTTTTTGTTCTTAGACGCAAGCGTTCTGTGGATAACTCTGTTTATATTATTTATCCACCCTGTTGAGAACTACGGTGAACAACTCAAAAAACACCAATAAACAACTGAAAATAAAGAATAATTTTACAGATCGAACAGATGATCAACGATCTTTTCTCGATCTTGCGTTGTGGAAAAGAATGCTGATGGCGTTTTATTCATAAAAATACGTGCCACTAAATATGCATCTTGTTGAAATGGTAGGTATAAAAAAAGCGACACCCGAAGATGTCGCCTAGCAAAAACCGGTAAAGCCATTCAAATTGAATACCACAGCTTTACCTAAAAGCTATAAATTACACTGGAAGCAATGTGAGCAATGTCGTGTCAAAAAGAACTTAGTACAAGTTCGCGAGAATTCTGTTGGGTAACCAAGTAGATACTTGAGTACTTAACATCCTTGTGAACATTTCCTCATTCCCTAAGACGAAGTTAATAATAATGATTCTCATTTAATAGTCAACAATTAAATGATAATAAATCTCATTTGATTTATAAACCGTTAACAGCAGTGCTTAAATTTGCTTCAAAAAATGGATTCTATGGTCATTAATGTCTTCTTTTTCTTCAAATCTTTCGATTAGGTAACCGTTTCTCAATAACAGGCGCAACATTGCAGGGAACTGGTTACGAGACTTAACCTTTAACTGTCTGTAGCCCTGCTCTTTCGCCCACTGTTCCTGAACGTCTAATTGCGCCTGTGCAACGCCTTTGTTCCTCGCGAGCGGTGACACGCCACCAAACCAGCTGTAAAAAGTATCTTGATCCAATTCATAGCCGATCTTAAAGCCAAGCAACACGCCAGCTTCTTCAGCCACTAAGATAAGGCTCTTTTTCCCTGCCAGCCGCTCTGACAGAGAAGCGAAACTCTCTTTTTTAGCGAACTCAGAGATCTGCTCGACCACAGACACCACTTCTTCTAAAGAACCTTCACGTACGACAACTGACATCTTATTCATCCTTATAAACGAAAGGGCTGGCACAATGGCCAACCCTTTACTGATCACTTAAGTGAGATCTACACGGTTACTTTTCTTTTAAATGCTCAGCAGCTTGTGCGTTATCTTCAGCAAGCCACTCTGCGACATCTTTAGCGAAGTAAGTAAGAATGCCATCAGCGCCAGCACGCTTAAAGCACAACAGTGATTCCATGACGGTTTCGCGCTCTTTCAGCCAGCCGTTTTGAATCGCCGCTTTGTGCATCGCGTATTCACCAGATACTTGGTAAGCAAACGTAGGCGCTTGCAGTTCGTGCTTAACACGACGAACAATATCAAGGTAAGGCATGCCTGGTTTCACCATCACCATGTCCGCACCTTCATTAAGATCCATCGCGACTTCATGAATCGCTTCATCGCTGTTGGCTGGATCCATCTGGTAGTTCTTCTTGTTACCACCTTTCAGGTTCGAAGCACTGCCAACTGCATCACGGAATGGGCCGTAGTAGCACGATGCATATTTTGCAGAGTACGCCATAATCTGAGTATGAATATGGCCCGCTTCTTCTAACGCTTCACGGATCTTACCAATGCGACCATCCATCATATCCGATGGGGCAACTACGTCAGCACCCGCTTCAGCGTGTGATAGTGCCTGCTTGATCAAGACTTCAGTCGTCTCATCATTCATCACGTAACCATCTTCATCGATGATGCCGTCTTGGCCGTGAGTGGTGAACGGGTCTAGTGCTACGTCAGTAATAACGCCAATGTTTGGCACATGCTCTTTTAGTAAACGTACAGCGCGCTGCACCAAACCTTCTGAGTTATGAGCTTCAGCTGCGCATAAACTTTTAGCATCTTGGTTCACGACTGGAAATAGAGCAATCGCAGGAACACCCAGCTTTGACAGGTAATCTGCTTCCTCAAGCATGTAGTCGATCGACAAGCGTTCAACACCTGGCATTGACTCGACAGGCTCGCGGCGGTCTTTACCCATCAGGATAAACATTGGGTAGATTAGATCATCCACAGACAATTGATTTTCTGCCATTAGGCGACGGCTAAAGTCGTGCTTACGCATACGGCGCATACGGCGACCTGGGAATTGACCTTGAATTGAAACAGACACTAGATTCTCCTTGCCTAGTCTAAGCACCGAAATACTTAGATATGAAAAGTGCTAAATACAGGCAAAAGCATATCACTGATGGCTCAGGACGCTAGCAGTAAAATATGAAACCCACTCAAAAATAGGGATAAATGGCAAAAAATGACCTTCTCCTCACACTGCCGTATACTCATGACAACTCAGTAAAGACCGCTTTCAGGACAAAACAATGATCGACACCCATGCTCATATTTACGCTAGTGAATTCGATGAAGACCGCGAACAAGTTGTGCAGCGCGCACTGGCTCAAGGGATTGATACCATTCTATTGCCGAACATCGATTTAGAATCTATCGAACCAATGTTAGCAACGGAAGCGCAGTTTCCTGATGTGTGCCGTTCAATGATGGGCTTACACCCTTGTTATGTGGATGCGAATATCGAGCAAACCCTCAAAACCATTCGAGCTTGGTTTGATAAGCATGACTTTATCGCCGTGGGTGAGATTGGTATCGACTTGTACTGGGATAAAACCTTCAAGGCTGAACAAGAGATGGCGTTTGTGACTCAACTGCAGTGGGCAAAAGAGCTTGATCTACCTGTGGTGATCCACACTCGTGATTCCATTGAAGAGACACTTGCCCTACTTCGTAAAGAACAAGATGGCAGCTTACGCGGGGTATTCCACTGCTTTGGTAGCAGCTTAGAGGAAGCTCAAGCGATCAACGAGCTAGGCTTTCATTTAGGTTTAGGCGGCGTTTCGACCTTTAAGAACTCTGGGATGGACAAGGTGATCCCACATCTCGATATGGATTACGTCATTCTAGAGACAGATTGCCCATACTTGGCACCAACACCGAATCGCGGTAAACGCAATGAACCAGCCTACACAGAATTAGTAGCAAAACGCATCGCCGAATTACGCGGAATTACCCTTGAAGAAGTCGAAAACATAACCACCAAAAATGCTAAGGCATTGTTTAATTTATGATAAATCTATTAATAAGTAATTGTTACGGATTTTTCCTGAATTTATTTGAGAAAGCTAAGTGACATGTATAGTATCAACCACCTGCATATGGAGGTAGTTGATTATGTGTGACCATTCACAACACTTACAACGTCAACATCGAACCCTATGGCATAAAATTTTGGGCATCAAAGAGCTCTATATATGTCAGAACTGTGGCTATCAGTTAAAGATTCGATAAACAGACATAATAAAAAAGCGGCCCTAGGCCGCTTTTTTATTATGTGATTTTTACTGAAGCATTCCGAATCAAGATTCAGCTTCTTCCTCTTCATCCGCATCTGGCTTACGCGTATAAAAGCGTGCGAAAAACAGACCAATCTCAAACAGAATACACATTGGGATCGCCAACAGTGTTTGCGAGATCATATCTGGTGGTGTCAGCATCATACCGATGATGAAAGCACCCACCACAATGTAAGGACGCTTTTCAGACAGAGATTGAGGCGTTGTTGCCCCCGTCCAACACAACAAGATAATCGCAACAGGCACTTCAAAGGCAATACCAAAAGCAAAGAACAGCGCGAGTACAAAATCAAGATAGCTTGAGATGTCGGTTGCGAACTCTACTCCCCCTAATGATATGGCCGTAAAAAAGCCAAATACCAACGGGAATACAATAAAGTAAGCGAACGCCACACCACAGTAAAACAGCAATGAACTTGAAGCCAATAGCGGCATGATCAAGCGTTTTTCATGCTTGTATAAACCCGGAGCAACAAAAGCCCACACCTGATACAAAATAAACGGAACCGCGAGGAATATAGACGCGATCAAGGTTAATTTCAGCGGTGTGAAAAATGGCGATGCAACATCGGTTGCGATCATCGTCGCCCCTTCCGGTAGACGCTCTACCAAAGGTGCTGATACGAATTCATAAATATCATTAGCAAAATAAATTAGCCCGACAAATATCACTAGCACCGCGACAATCGCACGTAGTAGGCGATTACGTAGTTCTAGAAGGTGGCTAATTAAAGGCTGTGTCTGCTCAGTCGAAGACATGTCAAACCTCTTAAACAGGAAGATCGAAAAGGAGCCGCGCGTGTATCTATCCACTTGAATTGGTATCCACTTGAATAGTTATTTACTTGAATAGATATCTATTTAAACATCTAGCGAATCAAGTATCCGGCGACTCCTCCTTGCGAGACTATTCGGCTTTCTTATCTGACGGTGCTGAAGCTTCACTGTTGACCTGAATGGTTTCAGATTCCACAGTTTCCATGACACTAGGTTTAGTCTCACTTGGCTTATCAGACTCAGGCTTAGCATACGGACGTTGAACCTCAGCAGCGGCCTGCTTGAGTTCATCGACTGACGCTTTAAGGTCTGGAGATAAATCTTCCATACCCATTTTTTCCGCCTTGCGTAGGTTTTCTTGCAGCTCTTGCACCTTAAGCTCATGAGAAAGTTCATCTTTCACACTGTTTGCCATGCTTTTCGCTTGTCCAACAAACTTGGAAATACTGCGAATCGCCACGGGCAAACGCTCAGGCCCTAAAACTACTAACCCAACGACAGATATTAATACCAGTTCCCAAAAACCGATATCAAACACGATTTACGCCTGCTCTTTGTCTTTCTTTGTTTCAGCAGTTGTTTCAGCGTGAGCTTCTGTCTTCTGCTGTTCAATATTCTTTGGTTCGAAGTCTGCATCTTTCTTATCTGCAGGCTTGTCTTCATCGCTCATCGCTTTTTTGAAGCCTTTAACCGCTGAACCTAAGTCACCACCCATACCGCGCAGTTTCTTTGTTCCGAATAGCAAAATTACAATTACAGCAATGATTAGAAGTTGCCAAATACTGATACCACCCATTGTCATTGTCCTCGGGTCTGTCTACACATAAAAATATTAAGAGAGTCTACTGTCTAACGACGGTAAGCTCGCCAACTAAGCAACCAAAATGTGACACCTGCGATGCCACAGCCCATAGATAGCTGCTCATAAGGGCTTGAAACTAATATTGCGGAGCATACGACTAAAGTGGCTCCAACGCCAAACAAAAACTTTCCAGTTGCTTGCTGACGCTTACTATCTCGGTAACCTTGATAAAGCTGATCCATTCTGTGGTTCATCGCTTTACCTTGGCGCAAGCTGTCATAAAGTAGCTCTGGCAGCTCTGGCAGTTTTTCTGCCCAGAATGGCGCACGCTCTTTTACTGCGTTGATCACAGCTTGCGGCCCCACCTGATTCATCATCCAGGTTTCAAGGAAAGGCTTCGCCGTTGCCCACAAATCAAGTTGCGGATACAGCTGACGGCCTAGGCCTTCGACATACAACAAGGTCTTTTGCAGAAGCACCAACTGAGGTTGAACCTCCATGTTGAAACGTCTTGCTGTATTAAATAAGTTTAGCAACACATGGCCAAATGAGATCTCGCCAAGTGGTTTTGCAAAGATTGGCTCACACACCATACGGATCGCGAACTCAAAATCATTGACGTTGGTGTCGTGTGGCACCCACCCCGAATCCACGTGCAGCTCGGCAACTTTACGGTAATCTCGATTGAAGAAAGCCAACAAGTTCTCTGCTAAATAGCGCTTATCTTCGCTATTGAGCGTACCAACAATGCCACAATCCAAACCAATCCACTGAGGGTTATCTGGATTCTCTGGGTTAACAAATACGTTGCCCGGGTGCATGTCTGCATGGAAAAAGCTATCTCGGAATACTTGGGTGAAGAATACCGTCACACCGCGTTCCGCGAGCAATTTCATGTTGGTGCCGTTGGCTTCTAGCGTCTCAATATCGGAGACTTGAATACCATAGATTCGCTCTGACACCATCAGGGTTTCGCTGCTTAGATCAGGGATAACCTCTGGAACATACAGCTCTTCACTGCCTTCAAAATTACGTCGCAGTTGAATGGCATTGGCCGCCTCACGGCGCAGGTCGAGTTCATCAAGTAACGTTTTCTCGTACTCGTGAACCACTTCAACCGGTTTCAAACGACGTGCTTCAGGAAGCGACTTAGCGACTATACGCGCCATTCGGTGCATCAGTTTTAGATCTGCGTCAATCACCGGGCGAATATCAGGTCGAATGACCTTCAGAACAATCTCACGACCGCTCTCTTTAAGCTTTGCGGTATGCACCTGAGCGATAGAAGCAGAAGCCAGTGGCTCGATATCAAAGTCGGTAAACCAGTTGTCTAAACTGCCACCCAACGCCTTTTCCATATCTTGCTTCGCCAATTGACCATCAAACGGCGCAACTTGGTCTTGCAACAACGCCAACTGATCGGCGATATGAGGAGGGAACAGATCACGACGTGTCGACATCATCTGTCCAAACTTGATCCACACTGGACCAAGTTCTTGCAGCGCAAGGCGCAAGCGATGACCCAACTCTTTATCTTGATGCTTGTTCTTGAGCCAAAACAGTGACTTTCGCGCCAACAAAGGGGCTTTAGTCAGTTGGTGTTCCGGCATCAACTCATCAAGGCCGTATTCCAACTGTACCTTGATAATATGATAAAGACGTTTCAGTTCTGTTGGGGTCATGCTTTCTCCAACAGAGCGTTCAACTTAGCTTCAAGACGTGCTGCAGAGCTTTTCACGTCATCAACCTGATCGCAAAAGTGCGCGACTTCTAATGGCGCTGGTGCGATCTTCCACTCTTCAGTCAGAACTTGAGCAACATGATTTTGATGCTTAGTTGCCTGTTTTGCTACAAAGCCACCGACGTTTTTAACGCCTTGCACCAAGGTATGCGCAACCACATCACCCGTTACGCGCGATAACCACTCTTCCAAATCAGGCTTGCAGTCTGTCATCAGTTGAGCGAATTTCTGAGCCAGTTGAATATCACCTTCTAAGATCAGCTTATCTTGCTTGATCAGCTTGGTGATGTTCGATTGCTCACGCAGTTCAGGTAACACCGATAGGTTCAAAGATAGGTAGCAGTCAGGCTGCCCTTCGTATTCTGACAACACATCAATCTGTTGGCTGAAAACGAAAGTGAGTGTTTTATTCAACTCTTTTAAATTGACTTGAATGATCTGCCCCTTTAAACGAGACAAACGACGAACCAGTGCTGGATCATCGTTCACGAAAGTATTTAAAGAGGTTTCAATAACCGCGGTTACCAATGGATCAAATGGCATGACTGTCCTTACCTTTGAAAACGGATAAGCCTTAACCTATCCGTTCTATCTTTATTCTTATTGTTTAGCACGCTCAGCGAGCCTGCTACCAAGCTCGACTAGAACTTGTAACCGCGGTGCAGCGCAACAATGCCGCCCGTTAGGTTGAAGTATTTAGTATTCTCGAAACCCGCTTCTTGCATCATGCCTTCCAAAGTCTCTTGATTTGGGTGCATACGAATAGATTCTGCAAGGTAACGGTAGCTGTCTGCATCGTTAGCAATCAACTCACCCATTTTTGGCAACAGGTGGAAAGAGTATGCGTCGTAAACCTTTGATAGTGGCTCAAGCACTGGCTTAGAAAACTCAAGAACCAACAGACGGCCACCCGGCTTAAGTACGCGGTACATAGAACGCAGCGCTTGGTCTTTATCGGTTACGTTACGCAGACAGAAGCTGATCGTAATGCAATCGAAGTAGTTATCTGGGAATGGCAACTCTTCAGCGTTCGCTTGTACGTAGTGTACGTTGCCAACAATGCCGCTATCACGCAGCTTATCACGGCCAACATTCAGCATTGAGTTGTTGATATCAGCAAGAACCACGTGGCCTTTTTCACCAACGATACGCGAGAATTTCGCAGTAAGGTCGCCAGTACCACCACCAAGATCTAGGATACGCTGACCAGGGCGAACGCCACTGCAATCAATCGTGAATCGCTTCCACAAGCGGTGAACACCACCCGACATTAAGTCATTCATGATGTCGTATTTAGCGGCTACAGAGTGAAATACCTCTGCTACTTTCGCGACTTTTTCGTCTTTCGCGACTGTTTCGAAACCAAAGTGTGTGGTTTCTGACTCTACTGCTGAATTTGTCTGCACGCTTGTGTCCATAATGCTGTTATCTACCATGGTAAGTTCTCATCGACAGCACGCTCCGTGTTTAGAGGCGCTGCGGCCGATTAGTTTACTTTATCCTCAGCGGGTTGTCTTTCTACTAAGGAGGCATTTTCTGAAAAAGCCTCATTTTGCGCCATTTCGGCCAAACCAATCGAGATCGGTTTCTTCACTTCAACACCCAATTGCTTGAAGCTTTCGGCCTGACGAATCACGTTGCCTCGCCCTGTGACTAGCTTATTCATCGCCCCTTGATAACTTTGGTTTGCTCTATCAAGTGAGCTGCCAAGGCCTTCCATATCATCAACAAACAGGCGCAGCTTGTCGTAAAGCTTGCTCGCACGTTCTGCGATAACCTGTGCGTTCTGGTTCTGTCTGTCGTTACGCCACAGGTTATCAATGGTACGCAGTGCCACCAGCAAAGTGGTTGGGCTAACCAAGATAATGTTTTGCTCCATCGCATCTTTAACTAAGCTAGGGTCGGCTTGAATCGCCACCTGAAACGCAGGTTCTACCGGAATAAACATCAACACATAATCAAGGCTCTGTATGCCTTTGAGTTGATGATAATCCTTCTGGCTCAATCCTTTAATGTGTGCGCGCAATGAAGCCAAGTGATCACGTAATGCAGCATCACGTTGTTGATCAGTTTCAGCATTGAAGTAACGCTCAAACGCCACCAAAGCCATTTTTGAATCCACCACCACTTGCTTGTCTTGTGGCAGATGCACAATCACATCTGGCTGGTAACGCTTGCCCGCATCGTTTTGCAGGTTCACTTGCGTTTGGTATTCGTGCCCTTCGCGCAGTCCTGATTCAGCAAGCACGCGAGCCAGCACCACCTCGCCCCAGTTACCTTGTTGTTTGTTGTCACCCTTTAGCGCTTGAGTCAGGTTCACCGCTTCACGCGTCATACTCTCATTAAGACGCTGCAGGTTTTTAAGCTCATGCACCAAAGTATGACGCTCTTTGGCTTCTTGGCTGAAGCTGTCGTTCACTTGTTTCTTAAAGCCTTCCAACTGCTCTCTTAGTGGAGACAACAAACCTTCTAGGCTCTGCTTATTCTGCTGATCGACCTTGGCGGTTTTGGTTTCAAACAGTTGGTTCGCTAACAATTCAAACTGCTGCTTAAGTCGTGATTCAGCTTGCTCTAGCAACTGCAGCTTTTCGCTATTGGCGAGGTTTTCTTGGTCATGCCTTGCTTCTTGCTCGCGCAGCTCGGCTTCTAATTCAGACTTATGATCTTTAAGCACATTGATCTCATCAGCGTACTGCTGGCGCTCTTGCTTTACCGCCTCAAAGTAGCGCAGTTTTTCCATTGCAGCCATCACCTTACCGTGCGCCTGCTTGAGCTCGAATGCCGCTTTGTCTCGGTCATCATCTAACTCATCGAGCTCTTGTTGCGCCTCTGCGAGTGATGCTTTGAGCTGAGCTTGCTGAGATTCATGCAACAAACGATCGGACTCTAGCTGCTGCTCGAGCAATCGCTGCTGAAAAGAGAGCTTCTGTTTAATCCACCAACCCACGACACCGCCGCTGACGAGCGCGCCAGAAATTGCAGCAATAAGCGTTGCCTGATGTTCGATAATCCATTGCATGATAATGATTTAGCCTAATTTGAAATAACTCATTAAATGGTATTTTGATACTGGATAAATGTCCAGTTTGCCGTATTAAAATTCGACAGATAGACTAGGCGCTCCGTATTCTGTCCCATCAAATTAGAATGAGTTGCCATGAACGAACGTCGTGCCTTGGGCTTTGGCCTTTCCGCAGTACTGCTGTGGTCAACGGTCGCTACTGCTTTTAAGCTGACCCTTGCTGAGTTTTCACCGATTCAAATGCTGACCATTGCCAGTATTGTGTCGTCGATTGCGCTGATCGCAGTCTGCGCCTTTCAAGGTAAGCTCTCTCAGCTGAGTACAACGTTCCTTTCAAACCCTTGGTATTACCTGCTGCTCGGCTTGGTTAACCCATTGGCTTATTACCTGATTCTATTCAAAGCCTACGACCTGCTGCCCGCTTCTCAAGCTCAAGCCATCAACTACAGCTGGGCTATCACGCTAACCTTAATGGCGGCGGTTTTTCTGGGGCAAAAGATTCGTAAGCAAGATTGGATTGCGTGTACCTTCAGCTATGCGGGTGTGGTAGTTATTGCCACCAAAGGCGATGTGTTAGGCATGCAGTTCGATAGCCCACTCGGTGTGGCACTGGCGCTGCTTTCTACTCTGCTTTGGGCAGGATATTGGATTCTCAACACCAAAAACAAGGCTGACCCAGTGGTTGGCGTACTGCTTGGTTTCTTAGTGGCATTACCTTTCGCGATCGGTTTAACCCTTTTTGAAGGCGAGAGCTTTAGCCAAATTACGGCGAAGGGTTGGATGGCGGTGACTTACGTTGGTCTGTTCGAGATGGGCATTACCTTTGTATTATGGTTATCAGCACTCAAGCTAACCAACAATACGGCGCGTATCAGCAACCTAATTTTTGCCTCGCCGTTTATCTCGTTGATGCTACTTTCCACTATTATCGGCGAAGAGATTCACCCAGCGACCCTGTTTGGCTTGGTACTGATCATTGCTGGCTTAGTGATTCAACAGATCAAGTTTTCAAAAAACAAACCGGCGTAAATAAGAGCTAAAAGATTCAATTGAGCACGAAAAGCTATCGATAAAGTCGAATCTAGAGCTAGAGCACAATGTTAGATACAAAAATGGCGAGTCGTATGACTCGCCATTTTTATATAATTTAAAATCTAGTGAGTAAGCTAAAAGCTTAAACCCACTGACCAGCAGTAAAGCCTGAACTCCAACACCATTGGAAGTTGTAACCACCAAGCCAGCCCGTTACGTCCATCACCTCACCAATGAAATAGAGGCCAGACACGCTCTTACATTCCATGGTTTTTGAAGATAGGTGATTGGTGTCCACGCCACCTAGAGTTACTTCGGCAGTACGGTAACCTTCGGTGCCGTTTGGCGCGATTTTCCAGTTCTCTAAATGCTCTACAATGTCATTCAGCTGTTTTTCATTGAACTGCTTGAGCGGCTTGTCTTCAAGCTCTTTGCGGTCAATCAGTACTTCTACAAAACGCTTTGGTAATGCTTTCGCTAAGGTGTTTTTCAGGCTCTGATTTGGGTGTTTCTCTCGAGAGTTTTCAAGTAGTTCAGCAACGTCCACTTCTGGTACTAGATTAATCGAAACCGATTGACCCGCTTTCCAGAACGAAGAAATTTGCAATACCGAAGGACCCGATAGGCCGCGGTGAGTAAACAGCAACGCTTCTTTGAACAAGGTTCCGTCTTGCGCGGTGATCTCAGCAGGAATCGCGATTCCTGAAAGCTCAGCGAAATCTTCTTTATCTTCTTTATGCAGAGTAAATGGTACTAAGCCTGCGGTAGTTGGCATCACAGACAAACCAAATTGCTCGGCAATCTTGTAGCCAAATGGCGTTGCGCCCAGCTTAGGCATCGACAAACCACCTGTCGCCACAACCAGTGAGTCACACTCAACTTCGTCGGTATTGAGGTGCATCTTGAAGCCAGCGTCTGTTTTTTCGATGGAGTGAACATCACAACGGTAGCGTTGTTCGACTTTCGCCTGCTTACACTCGTCAAGCAGCATGCTCACGATATCTTTTGCTGTGTGGTCATTCACACAGAACAACTGGCCGTGATCACGCTCTTCGAACTCAATACCGTACTTGCTCACCATCGAGATAAAATCCCAGTTGGTGTATTGAGATAAAGCTGACTTCACGAAGTGAGGGTTGTTACACAGGAAGTTGTTGGCTGAAACATCATAGTTAGTGAAGTTACAACGGCCGCCACCTGAGATTAAAATTTTTCTGCCTGGTTTCTTTGCATGATCAACCACCAGCACTCGTCGGCCACGTTTACCCGCTTCCGCAGCACACATTAAGCCCGCGGCGCCCGCACCAATTACGATTACATCAAACTTTTCACTCATTGGGGTTCTGCTTTCTTCACTTTTGCACCTCGAGTACGCCCTGTTCTCGAAATGCCATCAATAAAAAAGGATGTGCATAAACAGCACATCCTTACTAATTGCTCGCTATTCTAGCGGCAATTTTAAACTTTGCAATTGATGTTCAATTGTACAATTTGCAGACAGCAGCAAAACCACTACTTGGCTTAGCGAACCAACAACCGAAGCTTTACACCAAAACCTAAACTCTACTTCACACGTACTAAATAACTTAGACGATGAAAGAAGACAGCAAGGTTACACCTAGCAGAGCGGAAGAGAGTATGAATAACTGTCTTACGCGATCGCACTTCGAAGTAAAAACTTCGTCATGATGATGGTGATACTCTTTGCTTTTGATGTAACTGAACAGGCGAACCTGTTTGGTCATATTGCCATGGGTTGTGAAAAAACCGCCTCCGTCTACTTGTTGATAAAGTAGAGGATGCGCTTCTCGCATAATATAAATGAGCGTTCTTAGCGCAGTAAAGTAACGCGCCCAGTTCACGCAAGTCACAACCATTAGTGCAAATAGAATAGTGTCGCCGCTGATCATCCTTTCCTCCCTACATCTTCATAAGAAAACTCAAAAGAAAAAGATAATCAGTGTCTTTTTCGTACTACCTAAACGGCAGGAGCTTCCATAATTGAAGATGAACCATCTTTTGCCAATTGCGCTAGGTCTTTATCAATAAAAAACAGTGCTTTACCGTCTTCACCAACAAGCTCTAGCTTATCCAATACACCTTTAAACAACTTCTCTTCTTCGTGTTGCTCTGCAACGTACCATTGCAGGAAGTTAAAGGTTGAGTAGTCTTGTGTGCTGAAAGCAACGTGAGCCAGTTTGTTGATCTTTTCAGTAATCATCTGCTCATGTTCATAAGTTTCACGGAACACTGCACCAAGGCTTTCGAATTCGTGTTTCGGTGCTTCAATCGAACCCAGAATTGGCATTGCACCGGTTTCGCTTACGTAAGTGAAAAGACGCTGCATATGTTCCATTTCTTCTACTGCATGAACACGCAGAAACTCTGCTGCACCTTCAAATCCTTTGTCTTCACACCAAGCACTCATTTGTAAGTATAGATTGGATGAGAAAAATTCTAGGTTAATTTGATCATTCAGTTGCTCAACCATAGTTTTTGACAGCATTTAAGACTCCTAATTACATCCTCAATTTTCTCTACTATATCACTATTTAATGAATATCTCGCAGGCCATTAGTTAACCAATATTTCGAGCTGTCATTACGCAAGACAGTGGATATGAGATCACTTCAGCAAAAAAAACCATCGCATAGTGCTAATCTTAAATCAGACAATGAATAAAGGAGGTAGCGATATGAGTTACAAACATATTTTGGTCGCGGTCGATTTATCAGAAGACAGCAAATTAATTGTGGATAAAGCGGTAGCATTGGCTAAGCCATTGGAAGCCAAAGTCTCTTTTATCCATATCGATATTAACTACGCAGAGCTGTATACCGGCCTGATTGATATCAACATGGCCGAAACCCAGCACAACGCGATGGAAGCGTCTCGTATTCAGCTGCAAAATTTTGCGGAGCACGCCCAATACCCGATCACCCATACCCTAGTAGGCAGTGGTGATTTGAGTCATGAGCTGTGTGACACCATCAACGAGTTCAATGTTGATCTCGTGGTTTGCGGTCACCATCAAGACTTTTGGAGCAAGCTGCTCTCTTCAACACGCCAACTGATCAACGCCTCTCCGGTTGATATGCTGGTCGTGCCTCTAAGAGATTCAGAAGACTAATGATTTAAGGTTAGGTAACATACAGCTCATATCTTATTAACGAAGTTTTACTATGAGCTATTTAGCTGGTGTTACCCTCCTATGGGCCTTCTCCTTTAGCCTGATCGGCGTTTACCTTGCGGGTCAGGTTGATTCTTGGTTCTCTGTTTTAATGCGTGTTGCCCTTGCTGGCGTCGTATTTCTTCCTTTCCTAAAGTTTCGCGGCGTATCGCGTAAGCTGATCGCTAAATTGATGGCAATTGGTGGTATCCAGCTTGGCCTGATGTACTGCTTCTACTATCAGTCTTTCTTACTGCTATCCGTTCCTGAAGTCCTTTTGTTTACTGTCTTTACCCCAATTTACGTCACGCTTATTTATGACTTTCTCAAAGGGCAATTCTCTCCGTGGTACCTAGTGACAGCGGCAATTGCGGTATTGGGCGCGGTATTCATTAAGTTCGCAGGTATTAACGAAAACTTTTTAGTCGGCTTCCTCGTCGTGCAAGGCGCGAACCTGTGCTTTGCTATTGGTCAGGTGGGCTACAAGGTGGTGATGGAGAAGGAATCGACCGAGTTGCCTCAGCGAACCGTATTTGGTTACTTCTACTTAGGGGCGCTATGTGTCGCGTCAGTGGCTTTCATGCTACTAGGCAACCCAGAGAAACTGCCCACCACCACACTTCAATGGGGAATCCTGATCTACCTTGGCTTGATTGCGTCGGGGCTGGGTTACTTTATGTGGAATAAAGGCGCGTGCATGGTGAATGCTGGCGCGCTGGCAGTGATGAACAATGCCTTGGTTCCTGCTGGTCTGGTGGTGAATATCCTGATTTGGAACAGAGATGTCGATTTGGTTCGCTTGTCTATTGGTGGCGCCGTTATCTTATTCTCTTTATTCGTCAATGAGACGTGGGTGAAGAAGCGCGTAGCAAGATCCGCAAGCAACGCTTAGCTGATTTGAACGAGCTACATGAGTCAGCTCGGATAACCCCAAAAAGCAAAAGAGCGACCTAAGGTCGCTCTTTTTAAATCATCGCTGTAGCAATAAACCATTCAAATCAACGTCAGTGGATTTGATTGTGGCTCACTACCTGAGTCTTGGTTTCAGTGAAGGCAACATCATCAAGTTGTAGGTTGATTCGTTCCAATTCACTTTCCAGCTTCTGACTTTTCTTAAACAGCTTTTGCTGCTTCTTAATCATCTTCGCCAGTTTCTTATTGTACTTCTCTTGTTTCTTAGCCGCTTTCTTCGCTTGTTTGAGTTCAGCTTTCTCATCACCGCTCGCCTTCGCCATCAGTTTTTTCAGCTTGGCTTTTTTCTGTGCGGCTTCTTTTTTGGCAAGCTCAGGGGCCATATCAGCGGCGGCTGGATCGAACATTTGTACGCTCGGTTCAATTGCCTCGTTGATTTCCGCAAGCGACAGTTCTGGTGCAGGTAATGTTTCCGCTAGCAGGCCGCATGCGACTTTCTCTTCAACGGGTTTGTTTTGACAACCAAGAGGTGGAATTGCGGTGGGTTTGCATAGATTCGCTTGATCCGCCGAAGAACGCGCGCAAGAACGACACACGAACTTAGGTTCAGTCACTAAGCTGTGGATCTCGCCCAAGTGTTCGGTAATATCTCGACGGTTTAACTTACAAAAGCGTTTAGCCATGCTTCAACTCCAGCTAAGAATAATAATGATTCTTAGTTAGATATACATCTGTAACGCGACTATCGCAAGTGTTAAATGGCAATTTATCGTATTTATGACGGGAAATTTTCTTAGCGTGTATCTAAGTTATTGATGCTTCAATTAAGTCATTGATGCTTTCACATAGACGTCAAAACGGTTCTTTTTAGTTTCGATCGCCATGCTCGGTTTTTGCTCGTCTAACCAAGCTGCGTAATCCGGTCTTTTAACCACAACTCGCTTCGATGCCAACTTCATCGCTGGCTCAAATAGGCCATCAGCATCCAGATCGGCACCCACCAAAGATTGGAATACGCGCATCTCTTTTTTGACCAGAGCCGATTTCTTTTTGTTCTCTGGGTGTGGGTACATAGGGTCGAGGTACACCACATCAGGTTGTTCAAAGTCAGGATCGTTACTGAGCTTGTCTAAAGCATCGTGACTGGATCCGTGAATCAACTTCATGCGTTCAGTTACCCAACCACCGATATCTGGGTCTTGTTGCGCTCGCTGCAAGCCATCATCAAGCAGTGCGGCCACAACGGGGTGACGCTCGACCATTTGCACCTTACAACCTAGAGAAGCCAACACAAACGCATCGCGCCCTAAGCCTGCAGTACCATCAAGAATAGTTGGCGTTGCGCCTTTGTTTAAACCAGCTGCTTTGGCAATCGCCTGACCTTTGCCACCACCAAACTTACGTCTGTGACCAACCGCACCGCCCACTAAATCAACAAAGATAGCGCCAAGCTTGGGCTCATCGACTTTACGTAGCTCAAGTCGCTCACTAGTCAGTACCAAAGCAAAATCGCTGCTTTCATCATGAGATAAGTTCCAGCGGGTCGTTAAGTCATTCAAATGATCGATTTGGGTAGCATCTTCGCAAATCAGTTGTAGTTGCAAGGTCGTCTCCAACAGACAGTAGTATTCAAAACAAAAGAGGCAACCAGTTTACCTGATTGCCTCAACAATACATATTAGCGGTGAAAAGTATTCCCAGCTAAAGTCGGCTTACCTAAACCAATGGCTCTGTCTCTCGCTCTTGTCTTAACTCTTCAACAAGCTCTGCGAGTGGCTTAGGTCGCCCTATGATGTAGCCCTGCGCGTAGTTCACACCCAGTTCGATAAGCTTGTCGATAATCTGGGTATTTTCAACGAACTCAGCCACGGTGTGCTTGCCCATCTGCTTGGCAAGATCATTGATCGAGCGAACCATCACATGGTCCATCTCATTCACATCAATATCACGTACAAACAAGCCATCGATCTTCACAATATCGACAGGCAGCTTTTTCAGATAGCCAAATGACGATAGCCCTGAGCCAAAATCATCCAATGCAATCATGCAGCCAAGCTCTTTGATTCGAGTGAAGAACTTGATCGCCTGCTTCATGTTACTCATGGCCGCTGTTTCGGTGATCTCTAAACAAATCTTATGACACGGTATCGATGAATCGCTCAGGCTATCTATCAAAAATTCGACAAACTCACGGTTACCCATCGAGTGACCGGAAAGATTGATTGAACACATCCCCAGTTCCTCAATAACCTCAGGGCGTTGCTCCAACCAACCCAAGGTTTGACTGACGACTTGGCGGTCAATCAAATGCGCGATGTTATAACGCTCTGAGGCTGGCATGAAGATCCCCGGGGAGATGTATTCCCCTTGGATGTTCTTGATGCGGACCAAGATTTCAAAGTGCATTTTATCGCTGTCTTCATCTAGGCCAAGAATTCGCTGCGCAAACAACTCTAAGCGATCGTTAGCCAAGGCCTCATGCACTAGGTTAACGCACTCCATCTCAAGATGGCGACGACGCAGGTCTTCATCATCTTGATGGTAAAGATGATAGCGATTGCGACCTTCTTCTTTAGCGGCATGACAAGCTGCATCCGCCTGAGCGTGCACCATCTGTGGTGAAGCTGCTGTATGGTCGATCAATCGAATACCGATAGAGCACGTCAGGTTGAGTCGAATATCATCCCACAAGAATGGATTCTCACTCATCATCGAGATAATACTGCGACACACATTCACCGCATCTCGTTCAGTACAGTCTTTCATCAGCACAGCAAACTCATCACCACCCATTCGCGCTAACACCGCATTGTAAGGCAGTACGTCTTCTAGCAGTTTGGCGCTAAACAAGATCGCAGCATCACCCGCTTCATGTCCTGCGGTATCGTTCAGCACTTTCAGCTGATCCAAATCTAGGAACAACATTGCGTGAGTTCGCATGTGGCTCTCAACCTCTTTCAGCGCCTTTTGCAGCTCTTGCTCAAAGTGGTTTCGGTTAAAGGTGTCAGTCAGTAGGTCATAGCGAGCCTGATACTCTAGCTTTTCAGAAAGCTCGTGCGTTTCGGTGATGTCTTCACCCACAATCAACAGCTGATCAGACTCCACCAACGGGCGGATATTTTCACGAATCCAGCTCTTGCTGCCGTCGGCATGGCGATATTCGATATCACGACGCCACACACCACGAATCTTATGCTGAGGTTGCAGCAAGATATGACGAGGAATCATCGCGTTCTCATCAACATAGAATTCTCTAGGGCGATGGCCCAACAACTGATCGAGAGGGTATCCCAAAAGCTCTTCGGCAAACTGGTTCACTTGTTGAATGCGATTATTGCCATCGAGCGTAATCATCATCACCGGCTGTTTGTCGTAATACAGCTTCAAGTTTGCTTCACGTTGGAACAGCTTATTCTCAGCAAGCTTACGTGAGGTCACGTCGCGCGCCTCAAAGAGAAACTGAATGTCTTCGTCTTCACTGCCCGGCATCGGCTTCAATGAAATATCCAACACCATCGCACCGCGATCTCGACACCACACCTCGGCTTCAAATCGTAAGGCTGGGTGCTCACTTTTTGCGATGAAATATTCGGCTAGCACTTCTCGCGCAGAACTTTCCCAATGTTGGTGTTGTTGCAGCGGCGTTCCCAGTTTATAGCCTTGATTATAAAGCAGCTCATGTAACTTGCTGTTACTCGACAGCAGCACGCCACCCTTATCAATGATGCCCATAAATTGCAGGCTCTGATCAAATATCGACTCCAACAGTCGTTGGCTTTGGCGACTTGCACGTTCGCTCTTCTTCAGACGGTTAAGGTAATACACCAACACCGCGATAACACACGACATGCTCAAGAACATTAAACCGATGGTGCGAATTTCATCGCGATAGCGCATTAAGAATGACTTCGGCTTATTGAGGAAGGTTACTGAGGCTTCATTCTCTGCACCCAAATCCCAACGTGAGATCTGTTGGTAATCGAGTTTGATTTCTGGCGCGCCAGCAACCACCAATGGCAATGGAGCCTTAGGATTGTTCAGCACACTCAACAGCACGCGCCCCGTGTCTCGACCTTGCGTTTCTCCACTGTGGATCACGCCACCAATCGCACCAAACCCAAGCCCTAAATCATGCACAATATACAATGGCATCTGAGTTTTTTTGTTGAGCTGACGCCAGTCTTCTTTGCTGCTGACCCGACCATTGATGTCGCGGTAGTAGGCCCAGAACAACAAGCTTTTAGTTAGATCAGCGCGTTGCGCGAACGTCATCAGTTCTTGATAAGAATCAGGCGTATATTGCTCCACCATCCCAGAAAACTCAGGGCGTTTTTGTAGAAATAAATCCACTTGAGCGCGAATAGCTTCACCCGTTACCGAGTGATCGGTAACCACGTAAACTTTTTTAACCGTCGATTGAAGTCGATTGATCAGCTCAATATTGCTCGCCATATCAATATCTTCAGTGATACCGGTTGCGTGCAAGCCTTCAATCATTTGCGGAGAAAAATTGTTGATGCCACCAAAAATAACGGGCGTGCCATTGAGTTCGGGCGCTAAGCGTTTCATCAGATTGAGGGCGTTATTATCACTGACGACTACAGCGGCAAACTCTTCATGCGACAGCTTAGTGCGGTATAGCTGATAAATTCGCTCTAAGTATTCAGCGTTTTGAGTTCGCTTGGTATCGAGATAAACAACCCGGTAAGATAACCCATCGCGATCGAGCTCATCAGATAGTCCTTTATGGAAATCATCTGTCCAGAAAAAGCCTTGATGATAAGAGTGAATAACCAACACATCTTTTGCCTGAGCTGAAGCAAAAACACTCCAACACATCACAATAAAAAATAACGAAAATCGCACTGAATTCACCCTAACCCTATAGTTACTGCTAATATTATCACCCTTGGCTATGATGTGTACTCAAGCCGGTATGTTTTTCATTCAACCTAAGGATTATGCATGTCCACAACCACAGCTCGTCTAGATGATCTAGACCGTGCCATTCTCAAAACCTTGATGGAAGATGCACGAACTCCTTACGCTGAAATGGCAAAGCAGTTCGATGTCAGCCCTGCGACGATTCACGTTCGCATCGAAAAGATGAGATCGGCAGACATTATCGAGCGAACGGAAGTTGTGGTAAACACCAAAAAACTGGGTTACGACGTGTGTTGCTTTATTGGCATCAACCTTAATGCTGCCAAAGATTACCACTCGGCGATCGCTAAGCTGAATGCCTTAGACGAAGTGGTTGAGGCGTACTACACCACTGGTGCTTACAATATCTTTGTAAAGCTGATGTGTAAGTCGATAGAAGAGCTGCAGTTTGTATTGATCGATAAGCTGCAAGCGATCGATGAAGTTCAGTCGACAGAGACACTGATTTCATTGCAGAACCCTATCAACCGCAATGTGAATCCATAACATTGATTCGCCTTGCTTGGCATAACGCACAGACAAAAAAAGAGCCTCTAACTAGAGGCTCTTTTCGCAATAAACTAGATAGTTACCGTGATTATGCGTTGATTCCCGCGTGGCGCAGCATTGCGTCGATTTGTGGCTCACGACCACGGAAGCGTTTGAACAGCTCCATTGGCTCTTCACTGCCACCCATTTCAAGGATGTTGTTCAGGAAGCGATTACCCGTTTCAGTGTTGAAGATACCCTCTTCTTCAAATGCTGAGAACGCATCTGCCGATAGCACTTCTGCCCACAGGTAGCTGTAGTAGCCCGCGCTGTAACCACCAGCAAAGATATGACCAAAGCTGTGTGAGAAACGGTTCCAATCTAGGCTTGGCAGTACCGACACCTTAGACTTAACATCCGCTAGCGTTTCTAGTACGCGAGCACCCACTTCAGGGTCGTATTCTGTGTGTAGCGTGAAATCGAACAAACCAAGCTCTAGCTGACGCAGGATAAACATCGCAGATTGGAAGTTCTTCGCCGCTAGCATCTTCTCTAGCATCTCTTTTGGTAGCGCTTCACCCGTTTCGAAGTGACCAGAGATGAACGACAGCGCTTCTTCTTCCCAACACCAGTTTTCTAGGAACTGACTTGGTAATTCAACCGCATCCCAAGGCACGCCATTGATACCCGCAACTGCGCCCGCTTCTACTTGCGTCAGCATGTGGTGGATACCGTGACCGAATTCGTGGAACAAGGTCACCACTTCATCGTGAGTAAACAGTGCTGGCTTATCACCAACTGGCTTATTGAAGTTACACGTTAGGTAAGCAACCGGGGTCTGTAGCTCGCCAGATTCGGTAATGCGACGACCACGACAGTCATCCATCCAAGCGCCACCACGTTTGTGTTCACGTGCGTATAGATCTAGGTAGAAGCTACCACGCAGTGTTCCAGTCGCATCAAAGATATCAAAGAAACGCACTGACTCATGCCAAGTGTCTACGCCTTGACGCTCTGTTACCGACATACCAAACACGCGGTTCAGTACCTCAAACAGACCTGAAACCACATTAGATTCTGGGAAGTAAGGACGAAGCTCTTCATCAGAGATCTCGAACAGTTTCTGTTTTTGTTTCTCACTGTAGTAAGCGATGTCCCACAGGTTTAGCTCAGAGACACCAAATTCTTTCTCAGCAAACTGGCGTAGCTCTTCAACTTCTCGCTCACCTTGCGGTTTGGCTTTTACTGCTAGGTCGTTTAGGAAGCCAAGCACTTGGTCTGGCGTTTCTGCCATCTTAGTCGACAGTGATTTTTCGCTGTAAGTACTGAAACCAAGCATGCGCGCGATCTCGTGGCGCAGCTTAAGTTGCTCGGTGATGATCTCAGTGTTGTCCCACTTACCTGCGTTTGGACCGCGATCTGAAGCGCGCGTTACGTACGCTTCATAAAGCTCTTTACGCAGTTCTTGGTTATCACAGTAGGTCATCACAGGTAGGTATGATGGGATATCTAGAGTCAGTAGGTAACCTTCTTGCTCTTTAGATTCGGCCGCCGCTTGAGCTGCCGCCAGTGCCGATTCAGGCATACCCGCCAGCTCAGCTACGTCTGTGATCTGCTTGCTCCAACCCATAGTTGCATCAAGCACGTTGTTTGAGAATTGAGAGCCTAGCTCAGACTGACGCTTGCTGATCTCGCCGTAACGGTGCTGTTCATCTGCAGGTAAGCCAATGCCCGACAATTCAAAGTCGCGCAGTGCGTCGGTAATAGTTTTTTGTTGAGCTCGGTTCAGTGCAGAGAATGCTTCACTCGCCTTGATCGCTTTATACGCTTCGAACAAGCCTTTGTGTTGGCCAACCCAAGTGCCGTATTCAGATAGCACAGGTAAGCAGCTCTCATACGCTTCACGCAGTTCGTCACTGTTCACGACAGAGTTCATATGGCTTACAGGTGACCAAATGCGACCTAAACGATCATCCACTTCTTCAATTGGAGCAACTAGGTTGTCCCAGCTTGGTGAAGTATTACCTTCAAGTACTTGTTCTATCTTGTTGCGACACGCTTCAATCACTTGCTCAACTGCAGGCTTTACGTGCTCTGGCTTGATCTGTGAAAACGGAGGTAAGTCCGTGAAGGTTAATAGCGGATTAGACATATAAACATTCCTTTGGCTTTAGAGACTTTCGTCTTTTTTGTAATGAGGTCGTCTTACAGTCATCAGGCTAAAGTTCGCCCTAAAAAATCACCTGCGAATAGTTATTAAATAGTGCCCATAAAGGCAAATTTCAATAGTAGAACCAATAACTAACTGCAGATAGCTGACGACTGTCCCTGAATTGTTCGAGAATTTATGGTCCATTGAGGGTTATAATAGTCTGATTAACCCCACCTACACTAACCACACTCTAAATCGAGAGTGTTACGAGAGTTTAATTTGTTAAGTTATCGCCACAGCTTCCACGCAGGTAACCATGCCGACGTAGTAAAGCATATCGTACAGAGCCTTATTCTTAATTCTTTGAAACAAAAGGATAAGCCTTTTGTTTATCATGACACTCACTCTGGTGTAGGTCGTTACGACTTAACGCATGAATGGTCTGAAAAAACCGGTGAATACAAGCAAGGTATTGCTCGTGTGTGGGAGCAAACAGACCTTCCTGAAGACATTCAAAGCTACCTTGAGTCTATTTCCATTCTCAATAATGGCGAGAAACTGCGTTACTACCCGGGTTCTCCACGTGTTGCACGTGCACACCTGCGTGACCAAGACCGCATGGTACTGACTGAGCTTCACCCAGCCGATCACCCGCTGCTTGAGCAAGAGTTCCACCGTGATCGTCAGGTATCTATCTACAAAGAAGATGGTTTTAAGCGCTTAAAGGGCAGCCTGCCACCAAAAGAACGTCGTGGTTTAGTACTGATCGACCCGCCTTACGAGCTGGCAAAAGAGTACCGTGATGTCGTGACTGCAATCGCTCAAAGCCACAAGCGCTGGGCAACCGGTATCTACGCAATTTGGTATCCGGTAGTAAATCGCTGTGATATCGAAGATATGATCGAAGGTCTCGAAGGCTTAGGCATCAACAAGATTCTACAAATCGAACTTGGCGTATCACCAGACACCAACGAGCGTGGCATGACGGCATCAGGCATGATCGTGATTAACCCGCCTTGGAAGCTAGAAAGCCAAATGAAAGAGATTCTTCCATTCTTGAAGGATGCAATTGCGCCGGCGACCGGTCACTTCAAAGTAGAGTGGATCGTACCCGAGTAATCTCGAACTTAACGTCATGCTCTGACAAATATTAAGCAGATTGTGACGTACACGAATAAATTTTAAACAGGGAGATTGAGTTCAACCGATCTGCCCTCAATATAATAATTAGACAATTTAAGAATCTATAGGACGTAGGTGTTCAGTGCGCTCACTGTACCCACAGCCTTCAATAAACGGAGAAAGTAATGGCGACTCATTTTGATTACATCTGTATCGGCGGCGGTTCAGGCGGCATCGCATCAGCAAACCGCGCAGCAATGCACGGTGCAAAGGTTGCACTTATCGAAGCTCAAGACCTTGGTGGTACTTGTGTAAACGTTGGTTGTGTTCCTAAAAAGGTAATGTGGCACGGCGCTCAAGTTGCTGAAGCGATCAACCTATACTCTGAAGATTACGGCTTCGACGTTGAAGTAAAAAGCTTCAACTGGAGCAAATTAATAGAAAACCGCCAAGCGTACATTGGTCGTATCCACCAATCTTACGATCGCGTTCTTGGTAACAACAAAGTAAACGTAATCAAAGGCTTTGCTAAGTTCGTTGACGAGAAGACTGTTGAAGTTAACGGTGAACACTACACCGCTGATCATATTCTGATCGCAGTAGGTGGTCGTCCAACCATTCCAAACATCCCTGGCGCAGAATACGGCATCGATTCAAACGGTTTCTTCGACCTAATGGAGCAACCTAAACGTGTTGCGGTTATCGGCGCGGGCTACATTGCTGTTGAGATCGCAGGCGTACTAAGCGCACTTGGCACAGAAACACACCTGTTCTGCCGTAAAGAATCTCCACTACGTAGCTTCGACCCAATGATCATCGAGACATTGGTTGAAGTAATGGAAGCGGAAGGCCCAACACTTCATACACACTCTGTTCCAAAAGAAGTAGTGAAAGAAGCAGACGGCACACTGACTCTACACCTAGAGAACGGCAACACTCAAAACGTTGACCACCTAATCTGGGCTATCGGTCGCCACCCAGCAACTGACGCGATCAACCTAGCATCAACTGGCGTTGAGACGAACGACCGTGGCTACATCAAGGTAGACGAGTTCCAAGCGACTAACGTTCCGGGCATCTACTGTGTTGGTGACATCATGGAAGGCGGTATCGAGCTAACACCTGTAGCAGTTAAAGCAGGTCGTCAGCTTTCTGAGCGTCTATTCAACGGTCAAACCAACGCGAAGATGGACTACAAGCTAGTTCCTACTGTTGTATTCAGCCACCCACCTATCGGCACGATCGGTCTTACGACCCAAGAAGCTGAAGAGAAGTACGGCAAAGACAACATCAAGGTTTACACATCGGGCTTCACTGCGATGTACACAGCAGTAACCAAGCACCGTCAACCTTGTAAGATGAAGCTAGTATGTGCTGGCGAAGAAGAGACTGTCGTTGGCCTACACGGCATCGGCTTCACGGTTGATGAAATGATTCAAG
This sequence comes from Vibrio sp. 10N.261.51.C6, assembly GCF_041471785.1. Taxonomy (NCBI): domain Bacteria; kingdom Pseudomonadati; phylum Pseudomonadota; class Gammaproteobacteria; order Vibrionales; family Vibrionaceae; genus Vibrio; species Vibrio sp. 10N.261.51.C6. The sequence continues at coordinate 127,962 of NZ_JBFRPB010000020.1, forward strand.
GCTTCGGCGTTGCAATGAAGATGGGCGCAACCAAAGCAGACTTCGACTCTGTTGTGGCGATTCACCCAACGGGCAGCGAAGAGTTTGTTACCATGCGTTAAACCTTTGTAAGTCAAGGAAATATTATGAAAAAGCCGACATCTGTCGGCTTTTTGTGTTTTTTACCGTATGTTCGAATGTTTATTAACCGAACAGCATTTTACACACTTAACTTGGAAGAAAGATCACGCTACAATCGCGCGCTATAAAATTACACGCATAAAAATAACAAATAGCTCTATTACAGAAAGGATGTACGAGTAATGAAAAAAGTGAGTATTCTCGCAGCGGCGATTGCAGTGGCTTTAACAGGTTGTGGTAGCGACAGTTCTAATTCAGGTGTCACAACACCGACAGAACCATCAACAACAACCAACAAATTTATCGATGCCGCTGTTGAAGGTATCTACTACAACACCAGTTCTGGCTTAAATGGTGTTACAAATAGCGAAGGCGAATTTACCGCTAAAACTAGCGACACGGTGACCTTCTTCATTGGCGGCGAAAACGGCTTAAAAGTAGGTGCAGCATCAAACCGTGATGTATTGACTCCATTTGAAGCTGCGGGCAAATATGCACGTGCCGTTAACCTAGCGATTTTACTTCAATCTTTAGATAACGAATTTGGTAGTTCGTCCGATGATGTGCTGACCATTCCAGATGCGCTGCGATCGCCTGATGCAACGACTCTAGCTAAGATGGAAGATCTAAGCTTAGATGATCGTGATAGCGTGATCGACTTCTTAGACGAAATGGGCGTAGACTCTGCAAACATCACTTCGGAAGAAGATGCTCTTGATCATATGCAAAATGCGTTTGGCTCAATGACTCGCGGCGAAGACACCGTTAATCCTTTTATGGCTGAAGGTAAAATCGTTCGTTATATTGATGTGACTCAAAACTCTGAAAAGTTCACCTACGTTCATGCTGATAAGCTTATGGAATCAGAAATGTTTGAACGTACTCGTGGCATGACCGAGATGACATACAAGGTGAACTCAGCTGACTCCGTCTCTATGCTGGCTGGATCGAACGATTATTCATTGTCGGAAAACTTCGCAGAACAGTACCTCACCTGTGTTTCTAACGCTGCGCACCAATGGATCGAAGAAGAAGATCCAGAAAGGAAGGGTTGTGATATTGATGGTGATAACCAAATAGACCATGAGAATGGCGATCTTACACCGGATAGTCAGTTTGTGCTCAACAACCCTTTTGCATACAGACTTCGAGATCTAGCACAGTCTTCAACGGCAGATGAAGAATTTACAAACTCGGACATCGACTGGATGCCGTTTGATGCTGAAAAGGCATCAGACCTAAACCATTACACCGCCAACCATGTTTGGGATGATGGTGAGAACGGCACGCCAAAATGGATTCGCAGCACAACCTCTGGCTCTTTTGACCCTGTGACTGGTATTTATTCCGAGATCGTTAAAAAAGAAACACTAGGCGATGACCCTAACAATGACCCATCTCGTGCAACAGAGCGCGTTGGTTACTATTATGAAGTTGATTCAAAAGATGCCGAGCGCTACGTCGACTTCACAGGTACATGGGACACCACCGCGATTTGTGGCGATGGACAAAGTGCAGTCATGAGAATGGTCTTCTCAGACTTAGCAATCACAATATCTGGCGCAGAGTGTGAAAGCCAAAATGGTGCTCCTTCATCACCGGAAGATTTGGGCGAGTCTGTTTATACTTACGCTCAATTAGCGACTATCGACTACTGGTGGTTCAACCAAGCGGGCCGCGAGTCGAAAGCAACCTTGACTGAGTTGAACACGGTCGTGCGCTTCTGTGACGCTGATGGCTATGTAGCAGGTACAGCGTGCCACGCAAACGATGAGTACTTCATTAAATGGGAATACCAACCAGCAGGCACTGATTGGGATGAGGGCCTACTGATTCGTCGTAAGATGGACAGCTTCGGTAATAGCAACGGCAGCTCTAGCATCATGCAGAAAATCAACTAATCGCTAAATTGATTCGTTTACCTCTAGATAAACCAGAAGCACGCTTCTGGTTTTTTTCATTTTTAGTATAGATGAACCTTCAAGCCCCCATCCCCGTAGATACAAAAACAAAATCTTAGCGATCCAAAACAACAACGGAGTTTGTAATGAATCTACTGATCGAATCATTTGAAGGCGGGATTTACTTGGCTTACCAAGTTATTGGCGAGCAAAAACAATTAATCAAAGATGACCACCAGCACCCTATGAAGTTTTTGAGTATTAACCAAGCACGCGATCACTTTAGCGACCAAGGCGTAGCATCGGCAATGTTGGTTCACAACAGTGCCTACGACGAGATGTGCGGTGAGCATTGTGGTAGCACACAGCCTTTCGAGATTGATTTGAAGTGGAGTTAAATCAACCTCAAATCAATCGCGATAAAAATTGAAAGGCTTGCATCAATGCAAGCCTTTCTTATGGGAGTCACTTTCACTTTTAATCACCTAGATTAGCGCGATGTCCGTTTAAGTCTTCGTTTAATGTTCTGCTCTTTCACTACAAAGTCGAATAGCGGAGCGAACAGGTTGGCGAACAAGATAGCCAGCATAATGCCCTCTGGGTAGGCTGGATTAAGCACTCGAATACCGACCGTCATCACGCCGATCAAAATCCCATAGGCCCATTTACTCTGATTGGTAAACGCGGCAGATACAGGGTCTGTTGCCATGAAGAAGGTACCAAAGGCAACACCACCCAACACAAAGTGCCAGTAAAACGGCATCGAAAACATCGAGTTAGTATCCGACCCTATCCAGTTCAGTAAACTCGACGTCACGACAAGGCCGACAATCACACCGGCGACAATGCGCCAAGACGCTATCTTCATCACAATCAAAATCAACCCCGTCAGCATGATCAGCAGTGACGACACCTCACCCATCGAACCTGGAATATTACCGATAAAGGCATCCATCCAGGTGATCGCCTCGCCAGTCATATTATTGATGAGTGACGGGCTGCCCCCCTCATACCATTGGCTCAGTGGGGTCGCGCCTGAATAGCCGTCAGCAGCAACCCATACCAACCCACCGGACATGTTGGCGGGATAGGCAAAGTAAAGGAACGCGCGTCCTGCAAGGGCTGGGTTAAGGAAATTTCGCCCTGTGCCGCCGAATAACTCTTTGGCGACAACAATACCAAAGGTGATACCTAACGCGGCTTGCCAAAGCGGGATGGTTGGCGGGAGGATGAGTGCAAACAGCACAGAGCTAACAAAAAAACCTTCATTAACTTCGTGCTTACGAACGACAGCAAACAGTACCTCCCAGAAGCCACCTACCACAAACACCGTGGCATAAACGGGTAGGAAATAGAGTGCACCAAGCAACATCTGACTTTCCCAGCCACTTGCCACCAATGACTGCGCATCACCAAATGCCCACGACAGACGCCAGCTGCTTTCAATAACCGAGGCAAGTTCGTTAAGTTGATAGCTGGAGGTTAATGCGAGGACGCTTTGGTGTCCGACGTTATACATCCCCCAGAACATTGCCGGGAAAGTCGCCAGCCATACCAGAATCATGATGCGCTTTAGGTCAATGCTGTCACGAACATGGGTTATGCCGCGGTTTACGTTTCCGGGTGTATAGAATATTGTCGCGAAAGCTTCATACACTGGGTAGAGCTTTTCGTACTTCCCTCCGGCTTCAAAGCGTGGAGCCACGTCTTCTAATCGTTTCTTTAAACTCATAATCTCAATCACCTTATTGCTTGAGTTATGGTTTTCTACGCATCAACCGTGCTATTTGAACAATTTTTAGCGATTTTTAATCAAATTCGTCTTGAAGAACGAGAGTCTAAAAGTCGAACCGATGTCGAAAAAGAGAGGCGTATAATCGAGTAGGAGGAGGC